>JAUNHB010000013.1:0-38406 GCA_030524125.1 Eubacteriales bacterium
AAGCACAAAAAGCAGGAGCCGTGAAAAAATGATTTCTCATTTTTTCACAGCCCCTGTCCGCGGTGTCCATGCTGCTTGGCATGGCGCCCTATATCTGCGTCTGGCTGGCGGCCCGGGATCTGATCGCCGTCGCGCCGGAGTGGACGGCGGCGACCGGCGTCACCCGGTATGGATGGCTGGCGTTCGCCTTTGCCGTGTGCGGGATCCTGATCTACTTTGCCGGTCTGATGTGCACCCATCTGGCGGCGTTCCGCACCGCGTCCAACATCCGCAAACAGGGCGTCGCCCACATGATGAAGGCTCCTCTGGGCTTCTTCGACTCCAACGCCTCCGGCCTCATCCGCGGACGGCTGGATGCGGCGGCGGCCGACACCGAGACTCTGCTGGCCCACAACCTTGCGGACATCGTGGGCACCGTCACCCTGTTCGTCGCCATGCTGGTGCTGATGTTCGTCTTTGACTGGCGGATGGGCTGCGCCTGCCTTGTGGCCGCAGTGATCTCGATCCTCTCCATGTGTTCCATGATGGGCGGAAAAAACGCCGCGCTCATGGCGGAGTATCAGGCGGCGCAGGACCGCACGACCAAGGCCGGCACCGAGTACGTCCGCGGCATCCCCGTGGTGAAGATCTTTCAGCAGACGGTCTACTCCTTCAAGGCGTTTCAGCAGGCTATCGAGGATTACAGCTCCAAGGCCGAGTATTACCATGCGAAGGTGTGCCGGGTGCCTCAGTCGCTCAATCTGACCTTCACCGAGGGCGCGTTTGTCTTTCTGGTGCCCGCCGCCCTGTTTCTGGCTCCCGAAGCCTATGCCTCCGGGGACTTCGCCGGTTTTGTCACCGATTTTGCCTTCTATGCGGTGTTTTCCGCCATCATCTCCACGGCTCTTGCGCGGATCATGTTCGCCTCCTCCGGGATCATGCTGGCCGGGACCGCTCTTGGACGGATCCGCAAGGTCATGGACGCCCCCACGCTGGAAGCGCCTGAGCATCCGATGACCCCTGTCGGCAACCGGGTGGAATTTCAGGATGTGAGCTTCATCTACGAGGGCTCGGACATTCCCGCCCTCTCCCACATCTCCTTCACCGCCGAGCCGGGACAGACCATCGCTCTCGTGGGTCCCTCCGGCGGCGGCAAGACGACGGCGGCCAGCCTGATCCCCCGGTTCTGGGACGTCGCCTCGGGCGCGGTGAAGGTAGGCGGCGCGGACGTGCGCCAGATCGATCCGCACGTGCTCATGGACCGGATCGCGTTCGTGTTCCAGAACAGCCGCCTGTTCAAGACCTCCATTCTGGAAAATGTCCGGGCCGCCCGTCCGGACGCCACCCGGGAGCAGGTGCTGGCCGCGCTGCGGGCCGCCCAGTGCCAGGATATTCTCGATAAGCTGCCGAAAGGCATCGACACGCAGCTTGGGACCGAAGGGACTTATCTCTCCGGCGGAGAGCAGCAGCGCATCGCCCTCGCCCGGGCCATCTTAAAGGACGCCCCGATCGTGGTGCTGGATGAGGCGACCGCCTTCGCCGACCCCGAGAACGAGGCGCTGATCCAGAAGGCGTTCACCGAGCTGACCCGCGGACGCACGGTCATCATGATCGCCCACCGCCTGTCCACGGTGGTCGGCGCAGACAAGATCCTCGTCCTGAACGAGGGCCGCATCGCAGAAGAAGGCTCCCATGCGGAGCTGGTCGCCGCAGGCGGGTTCTATGCCCGTATGTGGGCGGATTACAACCAGGCGGTCCAGTGGAAGATTGCCCGTGAGCAGTAAAAGGGAGGGAAAGATATGTTCAGCAAAAATTTTCAGCGTAAATATGCTCTGACCGATCAGGGCATACGAAATACCAGAAAGGGCGCTTTCTGGACGGTGATCGTCAATCTGATCGTCATGGGCGGCATGGGAATCCTGTATCAGATGACGACTGCTTTTATGGATACACTGACCGACGGTCAGCCGCTGCCCGCGGCGCTTCCGTTTATCGGGCTCGCGGTCCTGTTTGTTCTTCTGTCCTTCGTGACCCATCTGCAGCAGTATCAGGCCACCTACGGCCTGGTCTACAACGAGGTGAAGGCCACCCGCCTCAGTCTCGCGGAACGGCTGCGCAAGCTCCCGCTTGGGTATTTCGGCAAGCGCGATCTGGCCGACCTGACGGAGACCCTCATGGGCGATGTGAACCGCATGGAGCACGTCTGGTCCCATGTGCTGGGATACCTGTACGGCGCTTACATTTCCACAACCGTGATCGCGGTGTGCCTGTTTGTCTACGACTGGCGGCTGGCCATCGCCTGCCTGTGGGGCGTGCCTGTGGCCTTCGGCCTGCTGTTCGGGACCCGGAAGCTCTCCGCGCGCAGCTCGGAGCGGACGAAAAAGGCCGCTCTGCGCGTCTCCGACGGGATCCAGGAGGCTCTTGAAAACGTCCGCGAGATCCGCGCCACCAATCAGGAGGACCGGTATCTGGACGGACTTTATCAGAAGATCGACGCGCACGAAAGGGTCACGATCCAGGGAGAGCTTGGCACCGGCATCTTTGTCAACGCCGCCAGCGTCATCATGCGTCTGGGCGTAGCCACCACGATCCTAGTGGGGGCCAATCTGATCCTCTCCGGCCAGATCGACTTCATGCTGCTCTTCCTGTTCCTGCTGGTCATCACCCGGGTCTACGCCCCCTTCGATCAGAGTCTGGCTCTGATCGCGGAAATGTTCATATCCCAGGTGTCCGCCGACCGCATGAACGAGATCTACGACACGCCCGTCGCCGATGGCGCGGACCACTTCGCTCCCAAAGGCCACGACATCGTATTCGATCATGTAAGCTTCGCCTACGATAAGGAAACGGTGCTGGACCGCGTAAGCTTCACCGCCAGAGAGGGGGAAGTGACCGCTCTCGTGGGGCCCTCCGGCTCCGGAAAGAGCACCTGCGCCCGCCTCGCCGCCCGGCTGTGGGACGCCACGGGCGGGACGATCCGGGTCGGCGGCGTGGATATCTCCACGGTGGATCCGGAGGCGCTGCTCGCCGACTACTCCATGGTGTTTCAGGATGTGGTGCTCTTTGACGACACCGTGATGGAAAACATCCGGCTGGGCAGGCGCGGCGCCACGGACGAGGAAGTGCGCGCCGCCGCCAGAGCCGCCAACTGCGACGAGTTCGTCCACCGGCTGCCCAATGGCTACGACACCCCCATCGGGGAAAACGGCGCCAGACTTTCCGGCGGAGAGCGGCAGCGGATCTCCATCGCCCGGGCGCTTTTAAAAGACGCGCCCATCGTCCTTCTGGACGAGGCCACCGCCAGTCTGGACGTGGAGAATGAGACGAAGGTGCAGGGCGCGCTCTCCCGCCTGCTGACCGGCAAGACAGTGCTGGTGATCGCCCACCGGATGCGCACGGTGGCGGCGGCCGACAAGATCGTCGTCCTCGCCGAAGGCCGGGTGGCCGAGGAAGGCTCCCCCGCCGATCTGATGAAAAAAGGCGGCCTCTACCGCCGCATGGTGGAGCTTCAGAGCCAGAGCGAGAGCTGGAAGCTGGGGTAAGAGAAGAAAAACGATCATAGTAGGGGCTGTCAGGAAAGACAGTCCCCTGCTTGATATGAAATGAAGCTGCCAAGAAAATATCTTATTCCGTTTTCTGAGCCTTACTTTCCTGCTGCTGAAGATAGAACATTGTCTTTTGCATCTCAATCTCTCCTCGCAGTTCTTCATCTGTCGGCAGGTACAGTTTATATTTGGAAGCAAATAACTGTTCATTGCCGTGCATAACAGAATATCTTGCAATATCCTCATCCGTATCGGAACAAAGCACAATACCAATCGTGGGATTATCGCCTTCACTGCGTTTCAGTTCATCATACATTCGGTTTTATCTTCCACCTGCAAAAGTACACGATAATGAGTCCAAGAAAGTATCGCTCCAGATTGTTGCCTCAGTGAGGCAACAATCTCAGGAAACGTTTTATAAAATTTCAGGCAACGATAAAGAGTGCCTCTGTCATATCCTTTACCATAACGGTCTGTCAATTCTTTTGACAGTTTTCTGATAATCTGAAGTCCATACTCTGAGCGTTCCTGCTCCTTTTCCCTTTTCGTAACCTCTTCCTTCTCTCCTTGATCAGCGCCGCCACCAGTCCGGCACAGGAGATTGCCAGCGTACCGGCCCACAGGGCCGGGTCTGCCGGATCGCCGGTGCGGGCCGCAGTATCCGTCGCCACCGGGATCCCGGCAGGTTCCGTCTGCCGGACCGTCCGGGCGGCAGAGTGACCGCCATGGCCGCCGCGGCTACCTGTTGTCCCGGAGTCGGACGGGCTTCCCGGCTCAGGAACAAACTCCGGGATCTCGACCGGAGTACCGCAGAGGCCCAGATCGTGGTGGCGGGATTCATATGTCTGTACATCCATCTCTCTGGCCGCCGGCATCCCGATCCCCTCGATAACGGCAGCGACCAACTTCCCGTCCTGCATTGCGGCGGCTGCATCGGAATCGATAGTGTCATCTGCTCCCACATTTTCCAGCGTCGCCGTGCAGTCATCAATCTTCACCCTGCTCCCGCTTTCAAACCTGACGGCAAAATCACCCTCCGGCAGATAATAGAACCCGTAAGCGCCCGCGCCATCCGCGTGAGCGCTGCTCTTTCCCGTCAGCACATCGATCCCCATGCCGGTCTCCACCGAGACCGCTTTTCCATTCAGCAGATAAGGGGAGTAGGTTCCGTCCCCGCCCTTCTCCAGCAGGGTGACCTTCACACCGTTCAGAAGAGTCTCTCCGAAGCCGCGCAGACCGTCCCCGTCGGCGTCCAGCCAAACGATGCCCTCCAGCAGGCGATCCACGATGTAGGTTCTGGCGTTGCTCTCCATATCGCCGCTCCCGAAATTGTTCACCAGAAACTCGCCCGGCCTGCCGTCCGGTACATCGAACGTAATGTGCATTTTCAGTGTTCTGTTTGGCGGCAAGGTACCCACAGCAGCCACCGCCACGATCCTATGAGTCGCAGAGGGAAGCTCCACCGCTCCAGTCTGTACATCCACCGTCAGCTCAGTCCAGCCATTTTCCTCTGTGAAGTCCTCCGCTCTGTAATCCGCCGCTGTTGTATTCCGTTTCGCCGTGTCGGTGGTATAGTACAGCTGAAAGTCGCCAATCAGTTCCCCGCTCTGGACGGTCAGCTCCGATACCTCCACCGGCCCGGTGATCTGCGTACCTCTGCCGTCCCCGTTGTAGGGCAGGAAGTCAATATCCACCACATCGATGGAATTGCTGGAATTGTTTCCGTGGTGGATGGTAAATCCCATCTCGTCCCCCAACTCCACGATCTTCTGATCGGAGGTCTTTGAAAAGCTCACGCCCCGGTTCTTGCTGATGAGGATGCTCTGCTCGGCATAGTTGCCGTTGGTTGCGACAAAATCCCGCATCTGTTCATCCTCGCTCCAGATTCTGACCGAGTTCGTAAGCTGCTGTTGGTTTACCACGTCGGTCTCCTCATTGCCGGGCGTACCGATCGTGCAAGAGTAGTAAATCGGCGCAAGCTGAGTGACCTCCGCCGCCGTGATCGTGACATTTTCCAGTGTAAAGAGCAGAGTGGTGGTGCCATCGGTATTTTTCGTTACCGCAGGAGAAAGCCCCTGCCCGCCGGTAACCGTTCCGGCCTTCCCCCCGCCGTTAGAAGTATAAGCGCCGCCATAGTAAGCGGAATGGATGATGTAATCCAGCCCTTCTGGCAACGTGTCCTCCACATACACGGTCGTAGTCCTGCCTGCCCCTCCGGTGACGGATTCTCCCCTGGATCGGATCGCCGTGGGGTAGAGGACATAGTCCGCCTCCCGCTGGCTGGTGTCCATGTCGTAGGTCAGCTTTTTCCCGCCCTCCCCTGTTCCGGGCTGGTTCGGGCTTTTGGTGATCTGGGTGGCGTAGTCCACCACCAGACAGGAGTCGCCTGCCGCCGCGCCTGATGTGCCTGTTACATAACCATTCTCGTCATACTGCGCTTTGACGTAATTTTTCAGGGCTTCCGAAGAATGATAATCAATGTTTGTCGACGGAGCAGGATAAGTTCCGGCATACTGAAGGGGTGTTGTTATATCCTTCCGGCTAGGGAAGCCGTCTTGCACATACGAGAGATAATCCTCCTCCGTCAATTCCGCTTCCGGTTTTTTACACCACTCTGCGGCTGCCGCTTTTATATCGCTGCGGTTCCATGCCGTCCCGGACTGGGTGATCATATACGTATTCCCGACCAAAGCGCTGTCGTCTTTTGAGTTGCCAAATATTCTCAAGTGAACGCTATCACTTCCTTCCCGGAATAATCTGCGCGATTCTGTCAGAACCGCCACGCAGATGTACCCCTGCTCTTTCAGCTGGTTCAGAGAAGAAAAGAAGATCAGATCGTCTGCGGTTGCCTGCATCATTTCCGCGTCATAGCCGGCTTCATCCGGCTGCAGACTCCCGTGTTCCCAACCCTTTTTGTCGGTTTTTGCGCCGTAAAGAACGGTACTGCTGTCATAGATTCTTACTCTTTCCGGTTCAAAAAATGAGTCGTCAAATTTCACCAAGTAATCTGCCGCGATAATCCTTGCCTGGCCTTCAGCATTCCCTTGGCTAAAGTATCCATTTAATCCCAAAGCGCCGCCTCTTAATATCCAGTCTTTTCCGTTGTCTCTACAGCCTTCCGTTAAAGAGAGCGAACCATCATCTCCCTGTTCTGTGTAAGGTATATACCGGATACTTAAGCTGGTGCTGCCGGGTTTGGAGAGATACGAAGTCTGCACAGCCCGGTCGTCAGTCTGTACCGATTGATTCAAATTATCGGATACGATTTCAAGCACTGTGCCGCTCACGCCGGCCATCTGCAGATTTGCATCTTCCAAGGTAATCGAAAAGCTCCCCGAACCATAGTTGTCCGTAATATAGTTCCCCTCACTGTCGTAAAAAGGCTGCACCACCCAGATCTCTCCGGCCGAAAAGCAGGCGGTCTGTACGTCCCAGTAGCCGCCAATACTGTTAGGATTATAATAACGGTATGTGACAGCCAAATCTACAATATTGTTATATGGAAGCTGCTCTAAATCCACATGATAATCAGAAATGGTTACCTTGATCGTTCCTCCGGTTTGAACGCCTGTCCATCGTCCGCCGTCAAAGCATCCCCACCTTGATTGGTCTTCGACCTTGTTTGTCGGAATATTATAGGAACGGGGAACCGTGACCATGCTGAGATCTCGTCCGTCCGCCTGTGTTGCAGCGCTGTTGCTTCCCATATTTCCGTCTATGCTCCACAGGAGGGGCGCGCAGGAACCTTCCGACGGGATCGTTTCACCTGCATCAGACCGATAGCTGCTTGTCAGCGACAGATCGAATGTGATCGGCGAACCGTCAGGCAGCTCGCACCCCCGAAGGCCGTGCTGAGCGCTTTTGCCCACGATCTGGATCACTGCGCCAAATGCCTGGATCCGTCCTTCTTTCATACCGGCGTTTTTGTTCTGTGCCAGATCATTTCCTGTGGAAAAATCAAAGGATCCCACGGTCTGGTTCACACTCGAATGTCCGTTTACGATTTGCACATTGTATCTCGGGGTAGAGGTAACCGTCACATTCGGAGCATCGATGGTCTTGTACTCCACTCCGTGATTGTCTGTGTCGCAGGAATTGCCGCTGCCGGTCACAAGCCCTTCCTTCGGCACATCGTTGCCCTCCAGCCAGAAGGTGAAGCGGGGCGCTGCCGTATCGCCCTGCTTCATGGTCAGCACACGGAGGGCGACGTTTAGCTCCTGATAGCTGTTTCCGATCGCGGAAGGGTTCTCGATGGAGGGCTCTGCCAGGAAGCTACCCCGCAGCACCTGCCATGTCTTTCCGCCGTGAGTCTCTTCTGCGATCTCAAACTCCCCCTCGGCCTTGGCGGTCATCCAGCCCATAAATTCCGTTTCGAACCGCACCTGATCCTCAGAGCCCTCCGCCACAAATTCGTAGTGGACAGTCCCGGTCTCGTAGTTGCTGTAAGGCGCGTCCTCCCGCACCTGCGTTTCAAATGCCGCCGTATACGTTATCACATCAAAGGAACGCACCGTGTTGTTCAAGTCGCTGCTGTCATTGCCGGCGCTGTCATCCTCATCCCATGGCGCGGTGCCAGTCCTGATCGCCAATCCGGATTCCGTCGCCGGATCCGCCACCAGATAAGCATCCGAAATATAAGCGTAGTCTCCGTCCAGCCTGCCGCCGATGTCACCGGCGGCATACAAGTCATATACCCGTCCCGCATCCCCCGCGGAACCAGTCAGGGTAAGCGCCACAGTCTCTGCCACATCGGCTTCCCCGGAGGCAGACCCCACAGTCTCTGCCGCACCGCCTTCCCCGGTTACTGACTCCGCAGTCTCTGTCGCACCGCCTTCCCCGGTATGCTCATACTGGCAAGTCTTTTCCTCCGCCGCCTCTACATAACCGCAGTCTTCCGTGTGCTCCGGGTGGTGTTCACAGAGTCCGTTCACCCCCCCCCGTGCAGGCCGATGTGCCTTCTGCTGGTTCTTCCGCCGCGGAGACCACCGCCGCGGAGGGGAGGATCATGCACAGACAGAGCGACAAAGCGACCCATCGGCTTACCAGTTTTTGAATCTTACGTCTCATTGCTTCCTCCTGTTTTCTGTCAGATCAAATACCAACCATGACGCGGGGATCATGAAGCCCCGCGTCTGCTTTATTTTCTATTATATATAATTTTTTGTAAACTTCAAAAAGATGAGGGCGTGCGGGGAGAAAGCCTCCCGACGCCCTCATTTTTATCGACCCGCAGCCTTCACCGGCCGCGCCGCCTGTCTTTATTTATTGTTGAGCGCCGCCTGCGCCGCAGCCAGTCTGGCAATCGGCACGCGGAACGGCGAGCAGGACACATAGTTCAGACCTACCTTGTGGCAGAACTCCACGGAGGACGGATCGCCGCCGTGCTCGCCGCAGATGCCAAGCTTGATGTCCGGTCTGGTGGAGCGTCCCAGCTCCGCAGCCATCTTCACCAGCTTGCCCACGCCGTTCTGGTCCAGTCTCGCGAACGGATCGGACTCGTAGATCTTCGCCTTGTAGTAAGCGTCCAGGAATTTTCCGGCGTCGTCTCTGGAGAAGCCGAAAGTCATCTGGGTCAGGTCGTTGGTGCCGAAGGAGAAGAACTCCGCCTCCTTGGCGATCTCGTCCGCGGTCAGCGCCGCTCTCGGGATCTCGATCATCGTACCGATATGGTACTGGATGTCGCTCTCCTTCTCTTTCTTCACCAGCTCCGCCGTCTCCTCGACAATCTGCTTTACAAATCTCAGCTCCTTGCGCTCGCCGACCAGCGGGATCATGATCTCCGGCACGATGTCGAAGCCTTCCTCACGCTCCACCTCGATGGCGGCCTCCATGACGGCGCGGGTCTGCATCCGCGCGATCTCCGGATAGGTGACGGCCAGACGGCAGCCTCTGTGACCCATCATCGGGTTGAACTCGTGAAGCTCGTCGCATTTCGCCTTGACGTCCTCCGGCGTCAGTCCCATGTCGGAAGCCAGCGCCCTGATGTCCTCCTCGTCGGTCGGGACGAACTCATGCAGAGGCGGATCCAGATAGCGGACGGTCATGGGCCGGCCCTTCAGCGCCTTGTACATAGCCTTGAAGTCCTCCTTCTGGAACGGCAGAAGCTCCATCAGCGCTTCCTCTCTCGCCTGCTGGTTGTCGGAAAGGATCATCTTGCGGATCTTCGGGATCCTCTCCGGCTCAAAGAACATATGCTCGGTACGGCAAAGTCCGATTCCCTCCGCGCCCAGACGCACGGCGTTCTCCGTATCCTGCGGCGTGTCCGCGTTGGTGCGCACCTTCAGGCGGCGGAATTTGTCCGCCCAGCCCATGATCCTCTGGAAGTTGCCCGTGATCGCAGCCTCTCTGGTGGGGATGTCTCCCTTATAGATCTTGCCGGTCGTACCGTCCAGAGAGATGTAGTCTCCCTCCACGAAACGGTAGCCGCCCAGCTCAAACCACTTTTCCTCCTCGGAGATCTTGATCTCTCCGCAGCCCGATACGCAGCAGGTTCCCATGCCGCGGGCAACCACCGCCGCGTGGGACGTCATGCCGCCGCGGACCGTCAGGATTCCCTCGGAAGCGTGCATGCCCTCGATGTCCTCCGGGGACGTCTCGAGACGCACCAGCACCACGCGGCTTCCCGCCTCGTGCGCCGCCTTCGCCTCCTCCGCGGTAAAGTACACCTTTCCCGCCGCGGCTCCCGGAGACGCCGGAAGAGCCTGTCCGATCACCTCTCCCGCCTTCAGCGCGTCCGGATCGAAAGTCGGATGCAGCAGCTGGTCGAGAGATTTCGCCTCGATACGCAGCACCGCCTCCTCCTGGGAGATCATGCCCTCGTCCACCATATCGCAGGCGATCTGCAGAGCCGCGGGCGCGGTCCTCTTTCCGCTTCTCGTCTGGAGGAAGTAGAGCTTGCCCTCCTGGATCGTGAACTCCATGTCCTGCATATCGCGGTAATGGCTCTCCAGCTTGTTGGCGATCTTCATGAACTCCTCATAGCACTCCGGCAGATCTTCCTTCAGCTTCGTGATCGGCTGGGGCGTGCGCACGCCTGCCACCACGTCCTCGCCCTGCGCGTTGATCAGGTACTCTCCGTAGATGCCCTTCTCTCCGGTGGACGGATTTCTCGTAAAGGCCACGCCCGTTCCGGACGTATCGCCCATATTTCCAAATACCATCGCCTGCACGTTGACAGCCGTTCCCCAGTCTCCGGGGATGTCGTTCATGCGGCGGTAAACGATGGCGCGGGGGTTGTCCCAGGAGCGGAACACCGCCTTGACGGCTCCCATGAGCTGCTCCTTCGGATCCTGCGGGAAGTCCTCCTGCTTCGCCTCCCTGTAGACCGCCTTGAATCTGGCGATCAGCTCCTTCAGGTCGTCCGCCGTCAGCTCCGTGTCATAGTGGACGCCCTTGGCCTCCTTGACCTCGTCGATGATCTTTTCAAAGTAAGACTTCGGCACCTCCATGACCACATCCGAGTACATCTGGATGAACCGGCGGTAGGAATCGTATGCAAATCTGGGATTGCCCGTCTTCTTGGCGAAGCCCTCCACAGAAATATCGTTCAGTCCCAGATTCAGGATCGTATCCATCATGCCCGGCATGGAAGCCCGCGCTCCGGAGCGGACGGACACCAGAAGCGGATCCTCCGTGTCTCCGAATTTCTTGCCCTGCATTCCCTCCAAAAATACAAGAGCCGCCATGATCTGTTCCTGGATCTCGTCGGAGATCTTCTCGTCATTCTCGTAATAATCCGTACAAGCCTCCGTCGTCACCGTAAATCCCTGAGGGATCGGCAGACCGAGATTCGTCATCTCTGCCAGGTTAGCTCCCTTGCCTCCCAGCAGATTTCTCATTCCGGCATCTCCTTCTTTAAAAAGATATACCCACTTTGCCATCACGTGTCCTCCTACACATAAATAATAAATGCGCATCGTGTACCCCCTCGGTCCTTGATGCGCACATCATTATTGTACCATATTCCAGAATAAAGTCAACCAAAGCTTGTGCTATTTTTCCAGTTTTACAGTTCTATTTTGTCTTTTATTTAACAATTTGCACAAAGCATTTGCAAACAACAGTTCAGCCAGCCGAAAGGAGCAGGAACTCCGCCCACATAAGCAGTCTTAGCTCCGAAGGAGCGGAACTGGAGCAACAGTTCAGCCAGCCGGAAGCGGCTGAGCAAAATCGTGCTCGCACGAATTTTGATCTGCTGCTTTCGACTGAGGGAGCGCCAGATCATGAGCAAAGGTAGCCGCGTAAGCGGCGGGGAGCGCGTCAGCGCGGCTTTGCGAATGGCGCGGACTGAACGTCCACATTTGTGCCCAGCGCGAACTGAACGCTCACACGCTGACCCACTCGATCCCCGCCGCCAGCGCGGCCTCCTGCTCCTCTCCCAGGAGGGAGCCGTCCGAGATCACCGCGCAGTAGTCCGCCAGATTGTTGATCTTAAACAGGGACTGCCTGTGAAACTTGGAATGATCCAACATCATGTACGTCCTGCTGGCGCACGACATAAGCTTTTTCCGGAAATAAGCCCTGCTCTCCGTGGAATCATAGAGGTCAAAGCTGTCGTCCACGCACAGTCCGCCCACAAACGCCATGTCCATGCGGTAATTTTCCAGCTGCGTCTCCGCCATATGCCCGTGGATGCATCCTAAGCCCCTCTGGATGTTGCCGCCCAGCATGAAGACGTTGACGTCGCTGTTGACCAGCTCCCCGGCGATCATCACGTCGTTGGTCACCACCGTCACATTCTTCATCCCCGCCATCATGCGCGCCAGCTCCAGCACTGTGGAACCGGCGTCCAGATAGATGACGCTGTTCTCCTCCACATAGTGCTCCAGACAATACAGGGCGATCTTTTCCTTCGCGTCCATGTGCTCCGCGCTGTGCCGGTCCGCGGTCTCGTCCCCGGGCTGCTCCGCCGGAAGCACCGCGCCGCCGTGACAGCGCACCAGACATCCGTCCTCTTCCATCCTGTCCAGGTCCCGCCGGACCGTCATCTCGCTCACGCCGAACCTCCTGGACAGCTCGTCCACCTTCACCAGGCCGTTCTGATGCAGCAGACGGCTGATCTCGCCCATGCGTTCCACTGTCAACATTCGCCTTCCCTTTTTGGTCTGTCGTTGTTCAGTATCCACGTTCTACCCCCCCCTCAAAAAATCCCAGGATCGTCGACGCTCACACTCCTGCTTTCCCGTATAGCTGAAGAGTCATCAAAAATCAACAATTTTACACACGGACGCCTTGTTTCCAACGTTCCGGTCATGCAATGAATACAAACCGTTTTTCTATATTATACCTTTTTCGCGCTTTTTTTCAACCTGTTTTGCGCATTTTGCCAAATAAAATTAAAATATTTTGTCATGCATAACATTTACTTTTTCTTCTTTTAGAATACATGCACAACAGATTTTTATTTTTCTCGTTTTTGTTTGATATTTAGCACAAATATGCACACTTTTAATGTTTCGTGTGTTTTTTTGTGTTTATTTTCAGCATTTCCCTCCACGTTCCTGTCTCCGCACCGAAAAAACAGGCAGCCTTTCGGGCTGCCTGCTTTTGCAGTGCGGAGATCCGCCTGTATTCGATTCTTATTCTGCGACGACCTTCTTCAGTCTCACGAAACGGGGAAGGGAATTTTCCTTCTTCATCTCGATCTCGCCCTGGATCAGCGGAAGCGCGTAGTTGATGAACTCGTCGTTTACGTTGTTGCCTCTCTCGTTGATCCACTCTACCGGAACCTTCTTCTCGTAGTTTGCCACGGAGGACAGGTCCAGAAGCTCGGCCTCGCACTTGTATCCGCTCTCGTCGCGGGTGCACTTGAAGCCTACCATCTTGTCAGTCACGCCCTTGATCGCCTCGTTGACAGCGGTCTGGCCTGCCATGAAGGACTCGTCGGAGTCGGTCTGGGAAGCGCAGTGCTCCGCGCAGCGCTGCAGCAGGGAAAGCTCGATGGGACGAACCTTCACGCCCGGGATCGCGTTCTTCACGACGTCGCCGAGCTTCGCAGCCAGTCCGCCAAGCTGTGCATGTCCGAATCCGTCGGTCGCGGAGGTCTCCGCCTCGGATACGAATCTGCCGTCCGCATAGTGGATACCCTCGGATACGGCTACGATCACGTTCTGGTTCTCATCCCAGATCTTCTTCACATCCTCCAGGAACTCGTCCATGTTGAAGTCCACCTCGGGCAGATAGATGAGATCCGCCGGATATCCGGCCACGCGCGCCAGCGAAGCGGCGCCTGCCAGCCATCCTGCATGGCGTCCCATGATCTCCACGATGGTCACCTGACCCTTGTCGTACACGTGGGAATCCTGATAAATCTCCACCAGAGAGGTAGCGATATATTTTGCCGCGGAAGCGAAGCCCGGGCAGTGGTCGGTTCCGAACAGGTCGTTGTCGATGGTCTTCGGAATTCCCATCACGCGGCAGTCGTAGCCGACTCTCTTCATATACTTGGAAATCTTGTTGCAGGTGTCCATGGAGTCGTTTCCGCCGTTGTAGAAGAAATAACGAACGTCATATTTCTTGAAGATCTCAAGGATCTTCTTGTAATCGGTCTCATCCACGTCCGGATCTGCGATCTTATAACGGCAGGAGCCAAGCGCGGAAGACGGCGTATATTTCATGATCGCCAGCTCCTCCGGATCCTCCTCGTCCATCACGTACAGCTTGTCGTTCAGCACGCCCACGATACCGTTGGCCGCGCCGTAGACCTTGGTGATGCAGTCCGAATCAAGGCCAGCCTTGATCGCGCCGTAGCAGCTTGCGTTGATCACTGAAGAAGGACCGCCGGACTGTCCGATGATCATTGCTCCTTTTAATTCACTCATTTTTCTAACCTCCAGAAAAGTATAGTTTGATGTCACACATCAAATATACCGCATTATACCATAAAAAACAACTGTTTTTCAACGCTGCGGCAGCTTTTTTGACAGCGGTTCCCCCGCATCCCGTCAGACGCTCAGGATCACCCGCCCGCCGCTTCGGACTGCCCGGAACGGCACCTCGAATACCTCTCCCAACAGCGCCTCGGTCAGCACGGCCTCCGGCTCCCCTTCGCCTCTCACCTCGCCGTCCTTCATGACGTAGAGGTAGTCGCAGTAGTCCGCCGCCAGGTTCAGATCGTGGACCGTGAGGATCACAAGTCCCCCAAAGCCCTTCAAAAGCCGCATCAGCTCCAGCTTGTACTTCACATCCAGATGGTTCGTTGGCTCGTCGAGGATGATCGCGCCAGGCTGCTGGACAAAGCATTTGGCGATCATCGCCCGCTGCGCCTCCCCGCCGCTCATGGTCCCGAGCCGCCGGTTTTTGAACTCCGAAAGTCCGGTCTGCTCCAGCGCCTCCCGGACGATCCGCTCATCCTCCTCGTCATACTGCTCCAGGATCCCCTTGTAGGGATACCGGCCCATCCGCACCAGATCCCCCACCGTCAGCCCTTCGTCCGCCTGCGACAGCCGCTGCGCCATGACCGCAACCTTCTGCGCGAAAATGCGTCTCCCGTAGTCCGACACGTCCTTCCCGTCCAGAAAGACATGGCCCCTCACCGGGATATCCCGGTAAATGTGCCGCAGAAGCGTCGTCTTGCCGCAGCCGTTCGGCCCGATCACGCCCACGATCCGCCGCCCCTCAAAGGACATACTGACATGGCTTAACAGAAGCTTTTTCCCGATCCGACAGCTCAGATCCTCAATCTCGATCTTCATGATAAGTCCTCTTGATAATAAAGATAAAAATCGGAGCGCCCACAAAGGAGGTCATGATCCCGATAGGTACCTCCTGGGGCGCGAACACCGTCCTGGCGATCGTATCGGCCGCGGCGAGAAAAAGCGCTCCTCCCAGCGCCGAGCTCACGATCAGCGCCCGATGCCGCACTCCGGCAAACTGCCGCATCACATGAGGGACGATCAGCCCCACAAAGCCGATGACGCCCGACTGGGCCACCACCACGGCCACCGCCGCGGAGGCCGCCGCCACCACGAGAAACTGAAGCCGCTTGACATGAAGCCCGGTCTGGGCCGCGGCGGTCTGCCCCAGCAGCAGAAGATCCAGCTCCTTGCCGACTACGAAGCAGAAGGCCAGCAGCAGGACGAGCACGACGGCCGCCGCCCTCGCGTCCTCCCACGACGCTCCGGAAAAGGAGCCCACCAGCCAGAACATGGCCGATCTGGCCTGCGCCTCGTTTCTGGCGGAATAGACGATCAGCGTGGTCGCCGCCTGAAAGAAGGCGGAGACGCCCATTCCTGTCAGCACGAGCCGCACCGGGCTTGCGCTCCTTCCCTGGAGAGCCAGCACCGCGCTGATGGCCAGAAAGCTTCCCAGAAACGCCGCGAAAAACACATTTCCCCGACCGACGAAGGAAAACCACCCGAACACGATGGCCCCCACCGCGCCGGCGCTGGCTCCGGAGGAGACGCCCAGCACGAACGGCTCCGCCAGCGGATTTCTCGTGATCGTCTGCATCAGGATCCCCACGACGCTCAGCACGGCTCCCGCCAGCGCGGTCAGCACCACTCTGGGAAAGCGGATCCTCATAATGACGTTCCACGTGTTTCTGTCCTCTGTCTGCGCCCCTGTCAGAGCCGACTTCAGGATGTCCGCCACCGAGGAGGGCGTCATGTCCACCGATCCGAAAAACAGGGACGCCGCCACGGTCAGCGCCAGCAGCAAAGACAACGTTCCAAACAGCAAAATGGGGGAAACTCCCCCATTTTTGCCGCTATTCGATGGTAATGCCATGGATCTCCTCCGCCAGACGCTCCAGCGCGTCCACGCTTCTCACGCCCGGAGTGATCTCCGAGAGCTTTACCCGGATAAAGTTTTCATTTTTCACCGCGTCCACGTCGGCCAGCGCCGGGTTTGCTTTCAGATTCTCCACCTTCTGGTCGAAATCATCCGTATTGCGGGCGCTCACGCCGTAATCGCAGATGATGATATATTCCGGATTCTCCGCCACGATCTCTTCCCAGCTGGCCGTATCCCACGTCTTGTCCACGCCCTTGCCGGACAGGATGTTCTTCGCCCCGATCAGGTTCAGAAGATTCGTCGTGTAGCCCTCGTAGATCGTGTAGGGCTGATCGTCCTCGGAATCATACACAAAGACGCTCTTCTCCGGAAGGTCGGCCAGCTTCTCCTGGATCGCCGCCAGCTTCTCCTTCTGCTCCGCCACGTACGCTTCCGCCGTATCCTCCACGTCGAAGATCTGTCCGTACATGAGCATATCGTCAAAACAGGTATCCAGCGTGGCGTCGGTCCTCAGCATGGATTCCGGCACATAGATCGGGATGTCCTGCTCCACGATGGTAGCCGCCTCGATGGCTCTCTTTGTAAACGGCACGGCCCATCCGGTGGTAAAATCCGGATCCGCCGCCATAAACGTCTCGTAGGAAGGCCACTGCTCCGCCAGCACCGGCACCTTCGCATACTCCTCCGCCAGCGGCTCGTAGATCTCTTCCTCCAAGAAGGCGGTGCCCGCCATCTTGTCGGCAAGTCCCAGCGTCAGCAGCATCTCCGTGGTGGCCTGCGACATGGAGACCGCTCTCTGCGGGGACTGCTCGATCGAAAAATCATAATCGTTTCCGTCCAGATTCTGCGAATAGGTGACCGGATACTGGCTCTGCGCCTCCTGCGTCTCTTCCGCAGCCTCCGTCTCCTCCGCGGCCTGTCCGTCGTCCGTCTCCTGCGTCTCTTCCTCCGCCTGCACGCTCTCCTGCGTCTGCGCCGTTTCGCTTCCTCCGCAGGCGGTCGCCGACATTGCCATCGCCAGCGCCATCAGTAACGTCAATACCTGTCGTCTCTTCATCTTCCTTTTCCTCCTTCTACCCAAGGGTAATCCGCATCCTGCCGGCCGGTCTCCTGACTTATGGTTCTCCCTCCGGACGCCTTCCCGCCTGCTCGCAGTGGCCATGTCCTTCGTCCCCAATTACAGTAGAGGCAGCTGTGCCAGACTCTCACTGGCTTCCCATTCCGGCCATTGCCGGAACCGACAGGATCTCTTTATAAAATTTGCAGGATGATTCTAGCACAGAATCCCGGAAGTGTAAATGCAGATATTGATAAAAAATTGTCAATAGTATAGCTCAGCCCGCATCGTTCGCAAAGCCGAAAGCAGCAGGACAAATTCGTGCGAGCACGATTTTGTCCTGCTGCTTTCGGCTTGCTGAACTGTTACAGCAGTTCTCTCGTTTTTCGGGCAAGATAAAGCGGAAGATTGGTCATGCAGCCGTCTTTCCGACTATCATGGAGAGCAGCTCAATGATCCGCTGCGGGTTCTTGTTTGTCTCAAAGATGGATTTTAGTTCCTCTTCCTCATCAATTTTCCAAGTCCATTTTTACACGTTTTTCTGTGTTTTTAACATCATTTTTGCACATTTTTCCAGATTTTCCGGCGCAGATTTCGAGATGCATGGCTGAATCGCCGCACCCCGGTTACTCACTCTCCCGGAGCCGCTCCACGATCGTCCGCCTTGCCGCGTTCTTATAAGCCGCCAGCGGAATCAGAACGCCCAGAAGCGCAAACACCGGAAGCGCCAGAAGCACAGGCAGCAATGTGAGCTTATAGGTAAAGAACCAGAACATCCCCTCCAGCACGGAAGCCGACAAGGGTCCAAGCACGAGATTCAGGAGCAAGGCCGAGAGCACCGCCGTCAGGGCGTAGAGCAGGCCCTCCCAGACCAGCATGGTCTTCAGCTGCCTTCCCGTCATGCCGATAGACTGAAGCACGGCAAACTCCCGCTTTCTGGCCAGGATGCCGGTGAGAACGGCGTTGAAGAAATTCAGGACGCCCACCAGGCCTACGATGAAGCTTAAAGCTCCGCCCATGATCAGGAACATTCCCCGGAAGCTCTCAAACTCCTCCGCGTAGGATTCCTTGCTCTCATAGTCATACTGCGAATTTCTATTTTCCGTATAATCCGAAAGAAAGGCCTCCATCTGCTCCGTAAGATTGTCCTCCTGTCCCTCCGGCTCCTCCATATCGAAGGCATAGAGCATCACGCTGTCCGTTCCCGTATCCCTAAGAAAGGTCTCATCGTTCATCACAAACTCATCCGCGCCATAGTAGCGGTAGGAAATGGCGCTGGGCACCGTCACCAGAGCGGCTACCTCGTACTCCACATCCTCGTACTCCTTCGCCCTCCACCGGTAGGACGCGGTCTCGGGAATACTCTCCTCGTCCCCGTAGATCTCCCCGGTCTCGGCGTCGTAGTATTCGTACTCCTCCACATAGCGCAGCGTGACCGTATCGCCCACCTTCGCCCAGTGGCTGTCCTCCCTTACCTGCCCGTAATCGTCCGTCGCGTACACGGCCGCCACATAGCGTCCGCCCGGCTCATCGAGCTTACTTAAGTCCCCTTCGACTACGCCAAGCTTGCCGAGGGCGAAGGACTCCATCCCGTAGATCTGCACGTCCACCGAAAAAACGCCCTCTGCGATATGCTCCCGCGCATCTATCAGCATATCCAGTTCCTCCGGCGTATAGAAATATTTCATTATCTGCCGGTAATATTCCTCGGTAATAAATTCCTCCACGGGGGAGGTTCTTCCGTAGACACGGCCGCCCTCCGCCACGCCGGACCGGGCCGAGATTTCCTCGATCACGTCCTCCGTCACAGCCATATCCTTGTTCCAGACCTCACCCGCCACTTGAAAATAGCCTGCGTCTCCCACAATGAAATCCGCGACCATATCCCGCAGATATTTGTCCATATCGAAACCGTCTGTGAAGGTAACGGTCAGGTTTAAGAGCACCACCGCCAGAGACAGGGAGGTGATCGTAATCACCGTCTTGCCTTTATTTCTGCCAAGGTTCGCCCATGCCATGGAAAATACCGAGAAATGCCCTCCGCCCCGCCTCGTTTTCTTTCCCCGAAGGGAGGCTTCCGTGTAGCGCACGGCCTCCACCGGAGACACCCGCGCGGCCATGCGCCCGGGCCTTCGACAGGACAGGAGCACCGTGACCAGGGCAAAGAGCGCCGATGCCGCGAAGATGACGGGACTTACCGACACGGTCTGTCGGATGCCGGAAAGCCGGGCGGCGACGACCGGCGTAAGGGCCGCGCCTGTGAACCAGCCAAGCAGAAGGCCCAGCGGAATCCCGGCTATACTCAAAAGCAGGGCCTGCTGGCGGATCATCCGCCGGATCTGACGGCCCGTGACGCCGATGGTCTTCAAAAGCCCGTAGAAGCGGATGTCGTTGGCCACCGAGATCTGAAACACATTATAGATGATGAGGTAGCCCGTAAAAATGATCAGAAGCAGCACGCCCACGATACCGGCGAGCGTCCCCATATCCATGCTGTCTGCAAGCTGCGCGCCGCTGTAGCCCCAGTTTACGCCGGTGCTGATATAATGTTCTCCGGCGCTGTCCTCCCCCTGGTAGCCGTGGCGGGCGAGGATCGTCTCCAGATCCCCGGCGATATGCAGGCTGCTTCCCAGCATCACATCCAGGTTCCAGGAGCCCGTCATCCCGTCACTGGCCGGCCAGGTATTTCCGGTCTCCGCGAGAATTTCATCCACCATGGACTCCGCCACCAGCACATGGTTTGCCACCACGACGGAATCGTACTCCCACCAGCCGCAGAGCGTGAAGGTGCGCGTCACCTCCGTCCCGTTGACCTGAAAGGTCAGGGGAACCTCCGCCCCAAGCTCCGGCTCGATCCCAAGAAGCGCAAGCACCTCCAGATCCGTGGCCGCCTCGTTCGTTCCCTCCCTTGGAAAACGCCCCTCCATGGGTTCGAGAAACATCCACCGGGCGCAGTTTTCATCGGCCCAGGAAAGCTCCACATGGTTTTTCTCAAAGGGCGCCTTCTCCGGCATTCCCAGAAAACGGCGCACGCCCCATTCTTTGATGAGCGGATCCTCCCGCAGCTCCTCAAACTGTTCCTTCGAGAGATATTTGAATCCGCCGTGGGAGATGCCTCCCACCTGACGGAAATTGGACTCCTGAAAGCCTTGATTGATGGACAGGGCGATGGTAAAAAGCGAGGTAAAGAGCATCGCGGTCAGGGCGATGGCCAAAACGGCGATGAGATTCCGCGTCCGCGACGCCTTCATGCTGCCAAGGCTTAAGCGGCGGATACATTTCCGGTTCTTCACATTCATCGCCGCACCTCCCTGTCCCCCGACACGATGCGTCCGTCCTCGATGCGGATGATACGGTCGGCCAGCTGGGCGATCTCCTCGTTGTGGGTGATCATGACGATGGTCTGGGAAAATCTCTGGCTCGTCACCTTCAGAAGGCTTAATACGTCCTGGGAGGTGCGGCTGTCCAGATTTCCCGTGGGCTCGTCGGCCAGAATGATGGCGGGCTTGGCGGCCAGGGCCCGGGCGATGGCCACTCTTTGCTGCTGGCCGCCGGAGAGCTGGCCGGGCAGGCTTCTAAGCTTCGACTCAAGCCCCAGCATTTCCACGATGCTTTTTACAAACTTCTTATCCACTCTGCCGCCGTCCAGCTCGATGGGAAGCACGATATTTTCGTAGACGTTCAGCACCGGCACCAGGTTATAGGCCTGAAAAACGAAGCCGATCTTCCTCCTGCGAAAAATCGTCAGCGCCTCATCCCGCAGGGTGAAAATCTCTTTCCCATCCACGATGACGCTGCCCGCTGTGGGACGGTCAAGGCCGCCCAGCATATGGAGCAGCGTGGATTTTCCCGAGCCGGAGGTGCCCACGATGGCCGCGAACTCCCCGTCCTCCACCTGCAGATCCACGCCGTCCAGGGCGTGTACGGCGTTGTCTCCGCTTCCGTATATTTTCCTTAAATTCTTTGTCTCCAGAATTGCCATGTCGATACTCCTTCCTTTTTTCTATGTCCATTATCGTAACACGGCAGTCTTTCCAGATTCTTTCCCCGCGAAAAAACTTTCTTTCAGTTTTGAAAGATTGTGCGGAAAGGTTACCTTACGCTTCGCGGAAGATACATGGAGAAGACGGAGCCCTCCCCCACCTTCGAGGCCACCTTGATATAGCCGCCCTCCTCCGACAGGATCTGCCGGGCCAGATAGAGGCCGATGCCTACGCCCTCCTGGGTCTCGTTATCCTGCGTCCGGTAAAACCGGGAAAAGATCCGGGCGTGCTCCTCCTCGGGAATCCCCTTTCCCGTATCGCGCACCTCGATGCAGCTATAAAGCTCGTAGGGACGTATCCGCACGGTAATCCCGCCCTGCTCCGTGTATTTGACCGCGTTGTCCAGCAGATTGCAGAGGGCCTCGTTCGTCCATTTCTCATCAAAGAGGGCTATCGTCTCCTCTCCTTCCATCTCGAGAAACAGCCCCTTCTCCCCGGCTCTCTCCCGGTACTGGGCGACGGCCTCCCGCACAAGGGCCGACAGATCCCCGCTCTTTGGGCGCACCGCCAGGATCCCAGTCTCAAGCCGCGAGAGCTTCACCAGGGCTTCTATGAGAAATCTCAGCTTCTCCGCCTGCTGCTGGAGGCTCTCCAGATAGCGCCGTCCCTCCGGCTCCTGCTCAAGCTCTCCCAGGAGCTCCCCATAGAGCAGGATATTGGAAATGGGCGTCTTGGTCTGGTGGGAAATGTCCGCGATCAGCGTCTTGATCTTGTCCTTTTCCTTCGCAAGCCTCCTGCCTGAGAGCTCCGAGGCCTGCAGGTACCGGGCAAGCCGCGTCTCCAGGGCTGAATACCGGCTCTCGGAGAAATCGCTCTCCGTAAAGCTCCCATCCATGGCTCGCTCCAGCATCCCCTCCAGATTTTTGAGGATTCGGTTCTGCTTCCTTCTGTCCCACAGCACGACGCCAAGGGCCGCCGCTATGCAAAGAAACGCCGCTATGACCATCTCAGTCCTCCTCCCTGACCCAGGTGTAGCCCACGCCGTAGACGGTCTTGATATAAGCCTGGGCCTTCAGCTTGTCCCGCAGCCGCTTCACCGCCACCGACAGGGCGTTTTCGTCCACATACTCGGCCCCGTCCGTCCAGACGCGGTCGATGAGCCTTCCCCGCTCCAGCGTCTGCCCCCGGTTCTCCACGAGAATCCGCAGAAGCTTCTGCTCCGTCTTGCTGAGTTCCGCGGCCTCTCCCTCCCGCGTAAAGCGCATGGCCTCAAAATCAAACGCATAGGGGCCGATGCGCAGGACGGCGGAGCCTGCCGCGCCCGCCTCCCGGTTCTCCCCGGCTTTCTGCTCCGCTTTGCGAAGCTGTGTGCGGACTCTGGCCCGCAGCACCGCCAGGCTGAAAGGCTTCGTGATATAGTCGTCGGCCCCAAGCTCCAGCCCCGTCACCACGTCCGTCTCCATGTCGTTGGCCGTCAGCATGACGACCGGAAGGCGCGATGTCCGCCGAAGCTCTGCCAAAAAGTCGAAGCCGTCGCCGTCGGGCAGATTGACGTCCAGAAGGAGGAGGCTCCACGCCCCGTCCGGGTACGCCTCCCCTTTCGTCTCTGAGAGTTTCCTCCTGGCCTCCCGGAGGGTTCCGCAAATCTCTGTCTCGATGTCGTCCGCGCGAAGCGCCCTGGAAAGGCCCGCCGCCAGCGTCGCGTCGTCCTCGATGATCAGTAGTCTGTACATGATTTCTGTCCTCTATTTTCACCTGTTCCTGATACGAAAAGAGGAGCGGGGCCGCCTCCCGCGCCTCCGCTCCTCTTTTCTGCCTGTTATTTATTTTAGAACGCGAATTTCTTCTCGAAATAAGCGTCCAGATCCTCGATCTTCACGCGCTCCTGCTCCATCGTGTCGCGGTCGCGGACGGTCACGGCTCCGTCGGTCTCGGACTCGAAATCGTAGGTCACGCAGAACGGCGTGCCGATCTCGTCCAGACGGCGGTAACGCTTTCCGATGTTTCCGCGGTCGTCGAACTCGCAGTTGTATTTTTTGCAAAGCTCCGTGTAAATCTTCTCCGCGCCCTCGTTCAGCTTCTTGGACAGGGGCAGCACACCGATCTTCACAGGGGCCAGCGCCGGATGGAAGTGGAGCACCGTGCGGACGTCGCCGCCCTCCAGCTCCTCCTCGTCGTAGGCCGCGCACAGGAAGGCCAGTACCACGCGGTCCGCTCCCAGAGACGGCTCAATGACGTAGGGAATGTATTTTTCCTTCGTCTCGTCGTCGAAGTAGGTCAGATCCTGTCCGGAGACGTTCTGATGCTGGGTCAGGTCGTAGTCGGTGCGGTCCGCGATGCCCCACAGCTCGCCCCAGCCGAACGGGAACAGGAACTCGATGTCGGTCGTCCCCTTGCTGTAGAAGGACAGCTCCTCGGGAGAGTGGTCTCTCAGCCGCATCTCGTCCTCCTTGATGCCGAGGCTTAAGAGCCAGTCGCGGCAAAAGCCTCTCCAGTACTGGAACCAGTCGAGATCGGTGCCCGGTCTGCAGAAGAACTCCAGCTCCATCTGCTCAAACTCGCGGGTACGGAACGTGAAGTTGCCCGGCGTGATCTCGTTCCGGAAGGATTTTCCGATCTGCGCGATGCCGAAGGGAACCTTCTTTCTGGACGTTCTCTGTACGTTCTTGAAGTTTACGAAGATGCCCTGCGCCGTCTCCGGGCGGAGATATACGGTGTTTTTCGCATCCTCGGTCACGCCCTGGAAGGTCTTGAACATCAGGTTGAACTGGCGGATATCGGTGAAATCCTTCTTTCCGCATTTGGGACAGCAGATGTCGTGCTCGTCGATGTAGCGCTTCATCTCCTCCTGCTCCCAGCCGTCCACGCCGCCTTCGTGCTGGATGCCGTGCTCATCCATGTAATCCTCGATGAGCTTGTCGGCGCGGAAACGCTCTTTACATGCCTTGCAGTCCATGAGCGGGTCGGAGAAGCTTCCCAGATGTCCGGAAGCGATCCACGTCTGGGGATTCATCAGGATCGCGCAGTCCACGCCCACGTTGTAGGGGTTCTCCTGCACAAATTTTTTCCACCACGCCCGTTTCACGTTGTTCTTGAGCTCTACGCCCAGATTGCCGTAATCCCACGTATTGGCCAGTCCGCCGTAGATCTCGCTTCCCGGATATACAAATCCGCGGTTTTTGGCAAGCGCTACGATTTTCTCCATTGTCTTTTCCATCACTTATTCTCCTTCCACTGTCTTCCAGATTCTCTTAATATATAATGTAGGCGTACTCGTCGGCGTCTTCGATCGCCATGATCTGCACCGTGTGGTCGTCCAGCACCTCCACGTTGCTGCTGACATATTTTACCGCCTGCTGAAGCTCGATGACGCTTTCTTCCTTCGCCGCGATCACAGAGTTGTTCTTCTTCTCCGTCGCCTCCGCCGTCGTGTACTCCTCATAATCCTTATCCCGGAAAATCATGTCGAAGGACAAGCCCTGATCCAGCGCCTCCTCCACGGTTCCCATAAAGAAATACTCCTCATTGTAGAGGCTGTAAGTCTCCGCGTCCTCATACTCCAGAAGCAGATGCAGCGTGTCGTTCTCAAGCTCCACGCTCTGTACCCGGATCTTATCCTGACCCAGCCTCTGGTTGTAGGTATCCACTTCCTTCTCCACCATGGAGCGGAACTCGTCCAGACTGTAATACTCTTTTTCAAAGGTCTCCACGACAGCCTGTACGATCGTGCCGTCCTTCTTAATATACAAAGACGAGGCGGACGGATCGAAGGACGAGCTGCAGCCCGCCGTCATCAGAACGGTCAGCAGAATGCAGACTGCCGAAATCCACTTTTTCATATCTCTTCCTCCTTGTGGAATGCCATGAGGGGGCGCTTTGCCAAGCTCACGGGCTTCGCCCTATAGCGCTTGGCTCATCACCTCCCGCTTTCATGCAGGCATGACGCGGGAAAGTCACGTGCTCCGTCCCGACACTCCGCAGTGCACGCTTGACAAAGCTTCGCTTTGCCAAGCTCACGGGCTTCGCCCTATAGCGATTGTCACATCACCTCCCGCTTTCATGCAAGCATGACGCGGGCGCTGACGTGCCAATCGCTGCACTGCTCATGGCATACGTGCACATTATACCTTCTTTAGGGGGAAGTTTCAAGTATTTCCAGTGATTTGAAGCGATGATCTACGTAATGTCTGCGGAGCCAGGTGACGACGCGGGAGAATTCTTCGAGGACGTCGTCGGTCAGGGTGAAGGTGTAGAGTTTTTCCACCGGGGCGGCGACGACGTACTGGAGGGCGTAGAGAGTGGATTCATTTAAGTTCCAGTCGGCGAAGCGCTCGAAGGTCTGCGGGCATTCGCCGCTGTAGGTCATGGCTTTCAGCTCGTAGACGAAACGAACCAGCCTCCTCGGAAGCGCCGGTACGGACAGCGCCCGAAGAGACTGGTACGACAGCCGCAGAAAATCCGCGCCGTCCATGTTTTCCCTTGTATAATAATCCGCAAATTCCAGAAAATACTGCCCGTAGCAGGCTCCCTCAAAATCTGTCATCAGCTCGCTGAAATAATTTTTTATGGACGCCTGACTGACGGTATAGGCGGTCCGTCCCTCGTAGATCTGAAATTCCCCGAAGGCGAACACGTTGGCCGCCGCCATCAGCATACTGCCCTGCCGCCTCGCGCCTCTGGCGAAGGCTCTGAGCTTTCCGCGCTCTCTGGTCAGCAGTACGAGAAGCTTGTCATATTCCCCGACCGGCGCGGCAGACAAAACGATACCGGTCACGGCACAGGTCTGACTGCTCATGTCTCTCTCCCATCTGTCCGGGCTTACATTGCTGCGCCTTGTAGGCCAGATAATCCTGTATCGCTCCGGTGTGTGCAAATCGATTCCAACTGTCCATCCTTCTGCCTCCGCTTCCTTTGTTCTGTCAGGCCGGAGCTTTCCCGGCCTGTCTATCCATAGAATCCCCGAAGCGGACAGAGGCTATACTTGTTTCTTGTCGTATCCAAAATTTTTCATCAGGAAGTCGGAATCTCTCCAGTCCTTCTTCACCTTGACCCACAGACGCAGATTGACCTTTGCGTCCAGCATCCGCTCGATCTCGTAGCGGGCCGCGGAGCCGATCTTTTTCAGCATCGCTCCGCCCTTTCCGATGATGATGCCCTTGTGGGAATCCCGCTCGCATACGATGGTCGCCTCGATGTCCCACATGGGCCGGGCGCCCGGACGCTCCTTCATAATGTCGATGGATACGGCGATCCCGTGGGGGATCTCCTCGTCCAGAAGCTTCAGCGCCTTCTCGCGGATCAGCTCCGACACGATCTGCCGCATGGGCTGGTCCGTCACCGTGTCCTCGTCGTAGAAAAGCGGGCCATAGGGCAGATAGCGGAAGATCACGTCCACCAGCGTCTGCTGATTCGCGCCCTTCAGCGCCGACACCGGCACCACGTCCGCAAAATCCAGAAGCCCCCGGTATGCGTCGATGGCCGCCAGCACCTCCTCCCGCTTCACCGTGTCGGTCTTGTTGATCACGAGCACCACGGGCGTGCGCACCGACCGGAGCCGCTCCGCGATCTGCCGGTCCTGCGCCCCCACGCGGGACGAGGGCTCCACGAGCCAGAGCACCACGTCCACCTCTCCCAGCGTCTTCTCGGCCACATTGACCATATATTCTCCCAGCTTGTTTTTCGCCCGGTGCATCCCCGGCGTGTCCACAAACACGATCTGTCCCTGCTCGCAGGTGTAGACCGTCTGGATCCGGTTTCTCGTCGTCTGGGGTCTGTGGGACGTGATGGCGATCTTCTGGCCGATCAGCCGGTTCATCAGCGTGGATTTCCCCACGTTCGGCCTTCCCACAAGCGTCGCAAATCCCGATTTCTTCTGTTCACTCATATTTGATCTCCGCTCCTTTATGCTCCGAACAGGCGGAAGGTCGTGTCAAACAGCTCCCGGTCCTTCTCGATCCGGCTCTCGTTTCCCACCGCGCAGAAGCTTCCCTGCGCCAGAAGCTCCCGCACGCCGTCCGCCAGCGCCCGGATATCCTCCGGCCGGGCGGTCAGCACCTGATCCCGCACTCTCTGCAGATCCTCCTGCGTCGTATGGGTCAGCCACGCGGACACGCTCCGGCTCCCCTCCATGGAGGGCGTCCGCGGCGTATCCATCTCGCTGATCGTCCCGATAATATATTTTGTCATATCCCGTTCCGAGGCGTCGAACTGCTCCACATAGTCGGGCGTGCGCTCAAACACCTCGTTGGTGCTGCCAAGGTTCGGGTCCCGGTAGGACACAAGATAGCTGTCCCCGTAAGTCCCAAAGCCGCTCATGCAGCCGTAGGCCCCGCCCTTGACCCGCACCTGGATCCACAGGTAGTCGTAGCTCAGGATCACCTTCAGGATCCGGTACGCGCCCGTGTAGCTGCCGATGTGCCCCGCTCTGGCCACATACTGCACGGCGGACGGCGTCTTGATGCCCTCCCGTCCGGCGGGTCTCCTTGTGAGCGCCGACCGGGAACCGGCGCACGCCGCGCCGCCGGGCAGGGTCTCCGCACCGTCAGACTGCGCCTTCGCGCCGCCTTCCGGAAGCTCCTTCGTACACAGCGCCGCTTTCAGCGCCGGCAGCTCCCGTCTGACCGCCTCCAGCCCCTCCGGGCCGGAGGTGCAGCTGACGATCAGATTTTCCGGGCGCAGCACATAGTCCATCACCAGACGGAGCTTCTCCGCCAGCTCCCCTTTTCGCTCCTCAAAGCTCTGCTCCAGCTCCTCGATCATGCCGTAGAACGCGACGCCGTTCATCCGGTCGTTGACCCACGCGGACTCCGAGAACGCCGCCATGGCCCGGACGGCCGCCGCCGTGTGTCCCGCCCCGGTCAGAAACATCTGAAGCCTTGATCTTACCTGCGCCACGATCTCATAGAGCCGTTTTGCGTCGTCCAGCTTCGTGCGGCCGATCATCTCCCGCAGCATGGCGAACGCAAAATCTGTATCCGGGATCAACGTCTTCGTCCGAAGCTCGAACATGATCCGGAAGCGCTCCGGCTCCCTCATGTCTCCGTACAGATTTACGGTCGGCGTGATCCCGCCCGTATGGCAGTTGATCTCGTTGAACAGCTCGCCGTAGCTGTAATTTTCCGTGTCCACATAGCCGAGCACATATTTCAGAAGCCCCAGATACGGGATCAGCTCCTCCGGCACCTGTCCCGCGTCGAACAGAAGCCGGATATAGCTGATGCCCGACGTAAACAGATTCTGGAAAAGCACCGTCGTCCCGTCCTCGCGAAGCTCCTCGTTGACGAGGGGGGACGCTTCCTTTCGGATGTCCTCTCTCGAGAGCATGGGAATCTTTTCCAGATCCTCCTGCGGGGACGGCTCGTCCTGATAATCCTTGAGTACCCGCGTCTCCTGCACGAGCCGTCTGCGTCCTTCCTCGTCCAGCCCTGCCTTTTGCTCCTGCAGCGCGGCCGAAAGTTCCTCCTGCCGCTTCGCCTCCAGCCCCGCCACAGGCCGCAGCACGAGGAGCGCTCCGTGGGGATTGTCGAGGAGCCACGTCCGGATCAGATTTTCAAAATACCGCTCCGGAAGCCGCTCCCTCATCCTCGCAAAGCGGTCCAGCGCGATCAGGTGGAGAAACGGCCGGTTCTCGTCGTAGAGCCAGCTGTCGAACATCTGGAGTCCGTACATCAGCCCTCTCGGATAATTTCCGAAATCCGCCTCCCGGTAGCGGAACTCATAGTAGTTGATCCCGGCCAGCAGCGCCTTCCGGTCAAAACCTCTGTCCGCGATCTCCTGAAGCGTCGACCGCACCACCCGCAGGAACTCGTCCTTCTGTTCCTCCCTGGCGTGCTTTGCGATCACGGAAAAATACGGCTGCGCGATCCCGTTCTCATAGGAGCTCAGAATATCCTTTCCGATGCCCGCGTCCAGAAGCGCTTTTTTCAGCGGAGCGCCCGGAGCCGACAAAAGAGCGTACTCCAGCACCTGAAACGCCAGATAAAGATCCGCGTCCAGCGACGTGCCCACCACCGCGCTGTAGGAAAGATATGCCTGCGGCCCGTCGCTTTCCTCCTCCGACACCGGATAGTCCACGATCCGCTCCGTCGGGTGCGCAAAGGGCTTCTGAAGCCCGATGGACGAATCCACCGGGAGGTATTCATAGTGACTCAGATAATGCTCGTCGATCCAGACAAGCTTCTCCGCCATGTCCATGTCGCCGTACAGGTAGAGGTAGCAGTTGGACGGGTGATAATATTTCCGGTGAAAATCCAGAAACGCCTCGTACGTCAGCTCCGGAATGTGGATGGGATCGCCGCCCGACTCATGAAAATACGGTGTGTCCGGATACAGCGTCCGCATGATCTCGCTGTCCAGCATATCCTCCGGGGAGGACAGCGCCCCCTTCATCTCATTGTAGACGACGCCGTTGTAGATGAGCGGCGCGTCCTCCGACTCCAGCTCGTAATGCCAGCCCTCCTGCCGGAAGATCTTTTCCTCCCGGTAAATATTCGGGCGGAACACCGCGTCCAGATAGACGTGCATCAGATTCTGAAAATCCCGGTCGTTGCAGCTCGCCACCGGATACACAGTCTTGTCCGGATAGGTCATGGCGTTCAGAAAGGTGTTGAGCGATCCCTTCACCAGCTCCACAAACGGATCCTTCACCGGAAAATCCGCCGAGCCGCACAGCACCGAGTGCTCCATAATGTGCGGCACTCCCGTACTGTCGGACGGCGGTGTCCGGAATCCGATGTTGAATACTTTATTTTCGTCCCCGTTGGACAGAAGCGCCACCCGCGCGCCGGTCTTCCTGTGCCGAAGCAGATACCCCGTGGAATTTAATTCCGGGATCTGCTCTTTTTGTATCAGCTCATAGGCTGTCAGCTGTTCCACTGTCATGGATTCCTGTAACCTCCGTGTCTTCTTGTCTCTGTAAGTAGTATGAACATATTTCAAGTCAGTATAACATATTTTTCCGGGAGGGACAAGAAACCAAAAGCCCCTCTCATTCTCCCATGGCCGCCTTCGCGTGCTCCACATAGAGTTTTCGGATCCCTCCGTACTCGCCCAGCCCCTTCAGGACGCAGGTCACCTCAAAGCCCGCCTGCTCGAAGCGGCTCCGCCACGAGTCCTCGTCGCCGGACATATCGTTGATGGCGTGATCTCCGGCCACCACCATAAACGGAGCCAGCGTCACCTTTCTCACGCCCAGCGCCTCCACCTGCCGAAGCAGCGTATCGAGAGACGGGTACGCCTCCACCGTGCCGAGAAACACATTGCGGTAGCCCAGATCCTTGCACATATAATCCAGCGCCGCGTAGACGGTGTTGGCGTAATGCGTCGTCCCGTGTCCCATCAGCACCAGCGCCTCGTCCGCTCCGATCTCGCCCGCCTCCGCCATGACGGCGCGGATCGCCGCTCTGGAATCCGCCTCGCTGGTCAGAAGCGGCGTCCCGAAGGTGATCCGTTCAAAATGATCCCGGTATTTCAGCACGTCCTGCTTCATCAGATCGTTCTCCACGCCGTTGATGATGTGGGTGGGCTGCACCGTCACCCTCGTGACGCCGTCCGCGATCATCCGCTCCATGGCCTCCGCCACCGTGTCGATCCGCACGCCGTCCCGCTTCCAGAGCTTCCGGATGATCATGCCGCTGGTCCACGCCCGGTACAGCGCATACTCCGGGCAGGCCGCCCGCAGCTCGTCCTCGATGACGTCGATGGTCTTCTCCCTCGTCTCGTTGACGCTTGTCCCAAAGCTCACCACTAAAAGTCCTTTTTTTCCTGCCTCGTTCATCTGTCTTACCTCTCCTTGTCGTGTTTTGATAACAGTTTATTACGAAGGCTCCCAAAAGTCCACGGATTTTTTGTCCGGCCGGATCCGGGCGCATTCTTCCGACGCCGGACGTACCGAAAAAGCGGCGCGCGGATGTCCGCGCGCCGCCTTTTTTCGTCCTTCGCCCCGCCTTACAGCATGGACTCCGGCTGAAACAGAGATTTCACATGGGCGATCTCCTCCGCCGTCGCCTTCGCCGCCGGCACATAGTAGGATTTTTCCCGGGCGATCTGGTAGATCTGCTCCTGCGCGGTCTCCGCCTTGTTCCGCATCTGCTTGAGCGTCTGCTTCAGCTGCGGGTTCTCGCTCTGCGCGATGCAGTCCGCGTACATTTTCAGTTCGCTGTTGATCCCTGTCAGCGCGTCGCTGACCATCGTCTTCTCATCCATCATCGTCCTGCCCTCCTATTTCAGAAATCCCATAAGCTGCTGCTTATTTTCTCTGGCCGACCGGGCCGCCTGCTGAAAATACTGTTTCACCTGGCTGTCCGTGGCCTGCTCCGCGTAGGCCGTAAATTTTGCGTGGCACGTCTCGCTTCCCCCGATCAGATGACGCAGGTTCTGAACGTCGAGCTCCGATAACTGTGACATAAAAATACCTCCTTGTTTTTCATACTCGCTGCAACCGTAGTATGTGAAAACAAGGAGGTTTTCATTCATGCAAGTCCGTCGTACAGCTCCTCGTACTGTCCCGCCGAATGCTTCCACGAAAAATCGGCTTCCATCGCCCGCTCCGCGATCAGGTTCCATGAGCGTCTCCGGTCGTAGTAGATCCCTTCCGCGTAGCGCAGCGCGCCCAGCATCTCGTGGGCGTTGTAGTTCAGGAACGAAAAGCCGGTGCCTGTCTCCTCAAACTCGTTGTAGGGCTCCACCGTGTCCCGCAGTCCGCCCGTCTCCCGCACGATGGGAACCGTACCGTAGCGGAGACTGATCAGCTGGCTCAGGCCGCATGGCTCAAACTGGGACGGCATGAGAAACGCGTCGCACGCCGCGTAGATCTTGTGGGCCGTCTCCTCGGAATAATAGATGCAGGCCGCCACCTTCCCGCCGTACTTCCACGCGAAATGCCGGAACATATTTTCATACCGTTCCTCTCCCGTTCCCAGCACGACGATCTGCACCGCGTCCTGACAGATCTCGTCCATCACGCAGTCGATCAGATCGAAGCCCTTCTGCTCCGTGAGGCGGGACACGATCCCGACCAGCATGACCTTTTTGTCCTGCGCAAGTCCCAGTTCTTTTTGAAGCTCCAGCTTGTTTTTCACCTTATCCTTCCGGAAAGTTTTCGCCGAGTAGTTTTTCCAGATCAGGGAATCCGCCGAAGGATCCCACTCTTCGTAGTCCAGCCCGTTGACGATCCCTGACAGCGCTCCCGCTCTGGCCCGCATGAGCCCGTCCAGATGCTCCCCGAAGGATGGGGTCTGGATCTCCTCCGCATAGGTGCGGCTGACAGTGGTCACCCGGTCCGCATAGACGATGCCGCCCTTCAGATAGTTGGCGTCACCGAAAGCTTCCAGCTTATCCGACGTAAAATAAGACATATCAAGTCCCGTGGCGTCCTGTACGGTCTTAATGTTCCACACGCCCTGAAACTTCAGATTATGAATGGTCATCACAGATTTCATGCCGGCGTAAAAGCCTCCCTCATGAAAGCTGTCCTTTAAGTAGACCGGCACGAGACCGGTCTGCCAGTCATGGCAGTGTATGATCTCCGGCTGATAGTCCACCACCGGCAGGATCGAGAGCGCCGCTCTGGAGAAAAACGCAAACTTTTCCACATCCTCATGAATGTATCCGTAGGGCTTATCCCCCGCGAAATAATATTCATTGTCGATAAAATAGTAGTGGATCCCCGCATGCTCCAGCTCCATAATCCCCACATACTGACTTCTCCACGCCATGTCCATGTAAAAGCTCGTCACGAACTGCATGCGCTCCTTCCATTCGGAAGAAATAAATTTGTAATTGGGGATCACGACCCGGACTTCGTATTTGTCCTTATCAAAATACTTCGGCAGAGCTCCCACCACGTCCGCGAGTCCTCCGGTCTTGACAAACGGCACACATTCCGACGCAACAAATAATATCTTCTTCAACGCTTCTCCTCCCGTCCTGATTCTATGCATATTATACATCAAGAAGAAGCTATTTAAAAGAAGTTTTATCAACTATGCATGCTTTTTATAATCCAGACGGATCTTGTCCGCGATCAGCGCGATAAATTCCGAGTTCGTCGGCTTGCCTTTTCCCACGCTGACCGTGTATCCGAACAGCTCGTCGATGGTGTCCATCTTTCCCCGGCTCCACGCTACCTCGATGGCATGACGGATCGCCCTCTCCACGCGGCTCGGCGTCGTCTGATGGTTTTTGGCGATGGTCGGATAGAGGATCTTCGTGATGGAATTTAACATGTTCATGTCCTCCACTGCCATCATGATCGCGTCCCTCAGATACTGATAGCCCTTGATGTGAGCCGGCACTCCGATCTCGTGAATCATGTTCGTCACGTCCATCTCCAGATTGCGCTCCGCATAGTCCGCCTTCGTCTCATAGGGCGTCACCTTGCGGATCTCGGTCTTTCGTTTCTGCCTGGCCGCCTTCAGACTCTGGATCCGGCTAAGCAGCATATCATGGTCGAACGGCTTCATAATGTAATAGCTCGCTCCCAGCAGGAATGCATCTTCTGTGATCCGTTCCTGTCCGATGGCGGAGATCACCACAAATTCCGGCTTCTTGCGAAGCGCCGGATCCTGCCCGATCCTCTCCATGACAGACAGTCCGTCCAGCTTTGGCATAATGATGTCCAGCAGCATGATATCCGGTTCCTTCTCCCGGATGAGCTGGCAGGCCTCTTCCCCGTTTCTTGCGATTCCCACGACCTGAAGCTCCGCGTCCTGACGCAGGATCCCGTCCAGGATCTCCGTCATTCTTTCGTTATCATCTGCAATGGCAACACTCCATCTGCTCATGTGCAATCCTCCCCGTTTCCCATATGATCTGTCTCCTTTCTACGGCTTCATACAAAACCTTTCATTGCTCACAGTGCAAATTATAGGGAAATTGGTAATTCCTTACAAGCAAATCCTGTCGATAGATTTCGACACGTAAGAGAGGGCCGCCCCGCTGCTTCTGCGGCGGGACGGCCCTCTCTTCTGTATCCGGCCGGTCTCAGACGTCCGTCTGTCCGGACTGCGGCTTTTTCGCTCTGCGCAGCTTTCTCAGAAAGCGGCGGTCTCTTCTCTCCTTTTTGCTGGTTCCGTACACCATCAGATAGAAGACGGGCATCAGCACCAGGATCAGGATCGTGGAAGCCACCAGACCTCCGATGATGACCAGAGACATACCCTGCATCATGACCGCGCTTCTTCCTCCGATCCCCAGCGCGTTTGGCACCATGGCGAACACGGTGGTCAGCGTAGTGATCAGGATCGGACGAAGCCTCGTCTTTCCGGACTGGATCAGCGCGTCCTCCACGGACATCCTGCGGCGCAGCATATTGACGCCGTCCACATAGAGGATGCCGTTGTTCACCACGGTTCCCACGAGCGTCAGGACGCCCATCAGGCCCACCATGCTGAAGTCCGTTCCGCTGAGGAACACCAGCCCAAACGCGCCGATCAGACTGAACGGGATGCTCAGCATGACCATCAGGGAGAATTTCGGCGATTCAAACTGCATGGCCATGACGAGGAATACAAGGAACATGGCCGCCGCGATGGCAAGCCCCATGGACGAATACATATCGTCCTGCATCTCCTCCATCAGACTGCTGGACAGCTCCACCGAATCCGGAAGCTCTACTGTCTCAAGCAGCGCGTCCATGGCCTCCTGCACGTCGTCCGTGTCGTCGGACAGACAGGTGGCCGTCACCGTCACGGTATATTTTCCGTCCTGCTTCATGATGGTCTGGGACGCGTCCGTGTACTCCAGCGTCGCGATCTCCGACAGCGGCACGCCGCCCACGCTGGCGTCCATCAGGCTGCTGGCGTTGTCGTACGTCCCCTCCGGAAATTCCAGATCCACGCTGTACTCGTTTCCGTCCGAGGTGACGGTCATGGCCTCGGTTCCGCTGATCATGCTGTAAAGGCTTCCGGCCGCCTGCACCGGAGTCATGCCCCGGCTCATGGCGCTTAAGGGATCGATCACGACCCGCACCTGCGTGCTGGAATCCCCCATGTCCGTAGACACGTTAATCACTCCCGGAATCTGCCACGAGGCGTCCTTGATGGCCTCCGCCGCGTCCTTTACATCCTCCAGATCCACAGACTCCACCGTGAGGCTCGCTCCGGAGTCGGCGGACATATAGTAGGACATCTGGCTGGTCATGGTAATGTCAAGCTGCATATCCGTCAGATCCTGCGTCGCCGCCACCCATTGATCCACGACCTCCTGGCTGGTCATATCCCGGTCGTCCTTCAGCGTGGCCGTGATCGTGGCCGATCCGTCGGACGCGGTCAGGGTATAGCTCTCCACATCCCCGTGGGACGCCACCATCTCCTCCACGGAGCGGATCTCTTCATCCACCACCTCCAGACGGGTCCCCGGCCGGAACGTGGCTTCCACGCTGATCATTCCCTCGTCCATGGACGGCATCAGCACCATGTTGGTCATGGACAGCAGCCAGAAGGACGCGATCAGCAGGAGCACCGCCACCGCCAGGCATCGTTTCTTTTTACAGAGAAGCTTCCGCTCCATTTTCTCGTAGCGCTCCGTCACCCGCTCCAGAATGCGGTTGATCTTCAGCTCCTTTTTCTCCGTCGGCCGGTACATCTTAAAGAACAGCGGCACCAGCGCCACGGCCGAGATCAGGGACGCCAAAAGCGAGAATACGATCGTCAGGCCGAGCTGCATGAAGATCTGTCCGGTCAGACCGTCCGCAAAGCAGAGCGGCAGGTACACCACGACCGTGGTGATCGTGGACGCCACGATGGACGCCGCCACCTCGCTGGCTCCCTGCAGAGCCGCCTCGTGATAGTCCGGGATCCGGTCCTTGGCCCGAAAGCAGCTCTCCAGCACGACGCTGGAGCTGTCCACCATCATACCGATGGCGATGACCAGACCTCCCAGAGTCATGATATTCAGCGAGAATCCCATGAGTGCCATGACGATCACCGTCAGGAGCAGGGAGATCGGCATGGAGCAGCCCACGATGACGCTGGCCTTCCAGTCTCCGAAGAAGAGGAACAATACGATCATGGACAGGATGACTCCCATGACCAGCGTACTTCCCACCGAGCTCAGCGACTCGACGATCAGCTCCGAGTTGTCCATGGAGACGTCCACGACCACATTGTCATTGGAGGCCGCGATCTCGTCCATGACCTCACGCACGTCGTTTACCATGCCGATGGTGCTGGCGCTCTGGTTTTTGGTCATGGACAGGGAGACCGTATCCTCGCCGTTGTAGCGGGCCACGCTGTCCGCGTTTTTGACCGACCAGTTCACGTCTGCCACGTCCTCCAGCCGGATCAGACTTCCCGCGGATGTGTAGAGCGGGATGTCCCGGATTGCCTGCACCGTCTCGTTGTCGGCCGTGCTGATGGCGCTGATGGACTGGCTTCCCTGCGTGAGCGACCCCAGCGGGATCGTGAAGTCCGTGGCCTGTATGTACTGGGCTACCGCGCTCATGGTAAGCCCGTACTGGTCCAGCGCCTCCTGATCGAGGAGCACGCGGATATGCTGCTCCTGTCCTCCGGACACCTGCACCTCCGCCACGGTTCCCAGCGCCTCCAGCTCCGGCACCACGTCCTCGTTCACGAAGGCGAGCGCGTCGCTCCCGTCCGTCGTGCTGACGGAATACGTGATGCTGGGCATGGCGTTCATATCCATCTCCATGATCACCGGATCCTGACAGTCATCCGGCAGCTCCTGACGGAGCGCGTCTATGGCCGCCCGCAGATCCAGATAGGCGTCGTTGGTATCCTTGTCGTAATCATACTGCAGCAGCACCATCGACATGTTTTCCGCCGACTGCGAGGTAACCGAATCCACGCCGCTTAAGCTGGACACCGAGTCCTCGATGACGCTGGTGACCAGATCGTCCACCGACTCGGAGTCCGCGCCGGGATAGACCGCGTAGACGATCATCATGGGCATATCCATGTCCGGCATGAGCTCCAGCCGCAGGGTCGTCAGCGAAGAAAAGCCGAACACTGCCAGGGCCAGCACCGCCAGAAGGGCGGAGACCGGCCGCTTTAACGCTAATCTTGTCAGTCTGTTCATTCTTCGGCGCCCTCCCCGCTCTGCGCGTCGGAGGTCTCTTCAGATCCGCTCTCCGTTTCCTGCGCGTCTCCTGTCCCGGACGGCTCTGCGCTCTCCCCGTTGACGGACACGATCTCCGCCTCGGCTCCGTTTCTGAGTCTGGAGGACCAGTTTCCGACCACGAGGCTGTCCTCGGTCAGTCCCTCCTCGATGACCGCCTGCGTGTCGTCCATCAGCCCCACCGTCACAGACGTGCGGACGAGCATTCCGTCCTCCACGCAGTAGACATAGGCGTCCCCGCCGGAAAAGTAGATGGCGTCAAAGGGAACCAGAAGCTTGCCCTCCTCCCGCTCGGTGGTGGCGGACACCTTCACGGACACTCCGCTGGGGAGCGCATCCCCCGCTCCCGCCACGGAAGCCTTGACCTCAAAGAGCTTCGTCTGTACGCCCGCCATGGTGCCGATCTCCGTGACGATCCCGTCGTAGGTGGCGCCGTTTCTGTCCACCGTCACATGGTCTCCCACGTTCAGCGCGTCTCTGGCCGCCTCCGTCACGCCGAACGTGACGGTCATGGAATCTTTATTGGAAATGATGTACGCCGCGTTCCCGGCGGCTGCCATGCCGTCGGCCTCCACGTTGACCGCCTCCACGACGCCGCCGATCGGGGACGTCACTTTGCAGTAGTCAAGCTGCAGTCTGGCGGAATCGATCCCCACGGCCGCCTGCTCCAGCTGCGCCGCGTAGGTGGCGTCGGTCTGGGGATAGATCTCGTTCTGGGTGATGGCGTAGGACTGCTCGGCGGTGCTGATGCTGTCCTCGATTGTGGACTGGCTGGTCTCCAGCTGGTCGATGCCGGATTTCAGCTGTGTCTTCCCGCTGTCGATGGAATTGACCGCGGCCTGCGCCGTGCTGAGTCCTTGTTTGGCTACCGCCAGCTCCGCGGAGGTCGCCTGTACCTGCGCCTGCGCCGTGTCCCGCTCTGCCTTGGCGGCGTTCGCCGACGCCTGCGCCGCGGCGAACGCGGCCTGCGCCGCAGTATCATCCGGATCTTTGTCGGCGGCTTCTTTCGCCGCGGTGAGCGCCTCCTCCGCCGTTT
>JAUNHB010000013.1:38416-43624 GCA_030524125.1 Eubacteriales bacterium
TCTTCCTTCCTTCTGCGAAACCCTCTTTCCATCTCCTCCGCCGTTTTCAGCGCCTCCTCCGCCGCCGTCAGCTCCGCGTTCTGCGCGCCCAGCGTCTGGCTGAGACTGTCCACCGACGCCTGCGCCGAAGATACGCCCGCCGACGCGGTCTTTCCCTGCTCTCTCAGCTCGTCGAGGCTGTCTTCCATGTCGTCGATGCTCTCATAGGAGTCCGAGAGGTTCTTCTTCAGCTGCCGGATCTGCTCCTCCGTCTGGAAGTTCTGCAGATCCCTCGCCCCTCCGGTGGACGCTGTCACTCCGGCCTGCGCGTAATTGTACGCGGCCTGCGCGCTGGCAAGCTGGATCTGATAAGCCTCGTCGTCGATCTCAAAGAGGACGTCTCCCTCCCGGACCGTGTCTCCCACCTGAAAATGGGTCTTCGTGACAGTCCCGGACACCTTCGGGATCACCGCGACCTGCTGCTGCGGCTCCACGGTTCCTATATAAGTCGTGTCGTTGGTCAGTTCCCCGATCCGGGGATTTTCCACCTCCACAACGGCCTTTCCGGCCTGCGCCGCCTCCTCGTTTTTTCCGCATGCGGCCGAGCACACGCTCAAAGTCACGACGATGCCCAGGGCCATGAGTCTCTTTCCGTTCATCTTCTCTTATTTCCTCCTCGCTCTGCATTTCCATTCTTGAAGTCGTGTTCAGATTAAAGTATATTTTTAAACGCAATGTAAATTCAGCCGCCGGGTCGATATTTTCGGCAATTCACACTCTGTTTACAATCCTTTTATATGATACAATACGATTGTAAATCACGATTTATTTTTAATGTAACGGCGAGGTGTACTATGTTCCATATTTTAGTAGTGGAGGACGACCAGTCCCTGAACAAGCTGATCTGCCGCGTGCTGGACAAAAACGGCTACGAGACCGTCGCGGCGGCGGACGGAGAGGAAGCGCTGAAGCTTCTGGATGAAACGTATATCGATCTGATCATCACAGATCTGATGATGCCGCACATGGACGGCTACGATCTGACCCGGGCGCTTCGGGACAGCGGCTACCAGCTTCCGATCCTGGTGGTGACCGCCAAAGATACGTTTCCCGACAAGGCAAAGGGCTTCAAGCTCGGCATCGACGACTATATGGTAAAACCCATCGACGTCAACGAACTGCTCCTCCGGGTGGAAGCGCTCCTTCGCAGGTCCAGGATCATCTATGAGAAAAAACTGGAGTTCGAGCACGTATGCCTCGATTATATCAATCTGACCGCCACGGTGGACGGCCGGTCGCAGGTCCTTCCCCAGAAGGAGTTTCAACTCCTGTATAAGCTGCTCTCCTTCCCGAACCATACGTTCACGAGGCAGCAGATCATGGACGAGCTGTGGGGCTACGACTAGGAGACCGACATCCGCACGGTGGACGTGCATATCAACCGGCTGAGAGACCGTTTTCGGGATGTTCCTTATTTCCAGATCCAGACGGTCCGGGGGCTGGGCTATAAGGGGATGATCACATCATGAGAAAACTGGCTTCGTCTCTCTGGATCCGCATCGTCGCAGGCTTTTTCCTGTCCATGATGCTGACCTTTTCCGTCATCTGCCTTGTCATCCACGCCATGAACGTCATGGACGTCTGGCCTTTGCTCCCCCTGCCGGTGACCGGGCTTCATTTTCTGGTCCTGCTGGCCGTCATCAGCACCCTTCTGGGAACACTGGTCAACGGCTTTGTCTCCCACCATGTGCTGGGGCCGATCCTCGCCCTGTCCCGGGCCATGCAGCAGGTGTCCGGCGGCAACTACGCCGTGCGGCTGGATGAAAACGGACACCAGGGCGAGGTGCGCGGGCTTCTGGAGGATTTCAACCGGATGGCGCAGGAGCTCAACAGCACGCAGACGCTGCACTCGGACTTTATCTCCAACGTGTCCCACGAGTTCAAGACGCCTCTGGCCGCCATCAGCGGATATGCCACGCTCCTTCAGGACGACACGCTCTCACAGGAGGAGCGGGACGAGTACATCCGGATCATCATCTCCAGCACAAAGGAGCTCTCCCGCATGACCGGGGACATCCTGAGTCTGTCCCGGCTGGAAAATCAGACGATCATCACCGATCTGGAGGATTTCCGGGTGGACGAGCAGATCCGGCGCTGCATTCTCCGGATGGAACCGCTCTGGTCCGCCAAGCATCTGGTGCTCAACCCGGAGCTGGACGAGATCACCTGGAAGGGCAGTCAGGAGATCACCTCCCATATCTGGAGCAACCTTCTGGACAACGCGGTCAAATTTACGCCGACAGGAGGCGAGATCTCGGTCAGCGCCTCCATGGACGACCGCTGGCTCACCGTGGCCGTATCAGATACTGGCATCGGCATGACGCCCGAGGTGCAGGCCCGGATCTTCGATAAGTTTTATCAGGGCGACACCTCCCACGAAAAAAAGGGCAGCGGTCTGGGACTGGCTCTCGTCCACAAGATCGTCGCCCTCTACGGCGGTTCCATCGAGGTGGAAAGCTTTCCCGATCTGGGAAGCCGGTTTACCGTCCGGCTCCCTGCGGATGTCTCTGCTTCCGGGCAGCCCTCTTCACACTCTTGACCTTAAATATCCTCGCGGTAAAAGGCGGCAGGTCCACGCACAGGACATGCGGCCTTTTTTTATGCGGCTCGTCTGCCACTTTCCACGTCTGATCCGATTTCTTCGTATTTCCTCCGTACTCCTGCCAGTCTGTGTTCAGAAGCTCCGTCAGCTCGTAGAGCATGGGCAGCCCCACCCGGAATTCCTTCCAGAACTGATCCGACAGGTTCATGACCGTCACCACCGTCTCTCCGGACGCCCGGCGCTCCCACGCGTAGGTCACATAGTCCGCCGCGTCCACCTCCAGCCACTCGAAGCAGTCCGGATGGTACTCTCCGTCGTGGAGCGCCGGCTCCCGCAGATACAGCCTGGAGAGATCCGCGTAAAAGCGACGGAACGCGTCGTGCAGCGGATAGCTTAAGATCTCCCAGTCCTGCTGCCGGTCCTCGTCCCACTCGCGGAACTGCCCGAACTCATTTCCCATAAAGTTCAGCTTCTTGCCCGGATGCGTGTAGACGTAGGCGTAAAACGCTCTTGCCTGCGGGAATTTCCCTTCGTAATCACCCCACATCTTCTGGATGATCGTCGCCTTGCCGTGGACCGACTCATCGTGAGAGAAGGGCAGCAGGAACAGGTCGCTGTAAAAATACATCATGGAGAAGCTCAGCTTATGGTAATCGTAGGGCCGGTACACCGGGGCCGTCTGGAAGAAACGCAGCGTATCGTTCATAAATCCCATGTCCCACTTGTAGTCAAAGCCAAGCCCGTCGTACTCCGTGGGCGCCGTAACCTTCGGGAAATCCGTGGAATCTTCGGCCATGAGGATCGCCGACGGATGTCTCCTGTGGAGTCCCGCGTTCATGCCGCGCAGAAACTCCACCGCCCGCTCGTTGACGCCTCTGGCCGGATCTCCGTTCCAGTAGATGGCGCGGCTGATGGCGTCCATGCGGATGCCGTCAAAGTGAAATTCCGTCAGCCAGTAGTCGGCCGCGCTCTGGAGAAAGCTCCTCACCTCGCCCCGGCTGTGCATGAAGTTCATGGTCCCCCACTCGCTGTACGCCGTGTCCGGATGCGGGAACTCATAGAGCGGCGTCCCGTCAAAGTTCAGAAGTCCGTAGTCGTCCATGGCAAAATGCACCGGCACGAAATCCATGATCACGCCGATCCCGTTCCCGTGGCACAGATCCACCAGACGCTTGAGCTGCCGAGGCGTGCCGTAGCGGGAAGTGGGCGCAAAAAACCCCGTGTTCTGGTAGCCCCACGAGCAGTCCGCCGGATGCTCGGACAGCGGCAGAAATTCGATGTAGTTGAATCCCATTTCCTTCAGATACGGGATCAGCTCCTGCGCCAGCTCCTCATAGTCGTACCAGGAACCGTCCTCCTTCTTCCGCCACGATCCCGCGTGAATCTCGTAGATGTTCATGGGCCGGTTGTAATTCTTGTCCCGGCGCTCCATCCACTGTCTATCGCGAAACGTATAGGCTCTGTCCACGATCCGGGAGGCGAAGCCCGGACGGAGCTCCATCAGCATACCGTACGGATCGCAGTGGTACACGCGGGCGCCGTACCGGTCCGTCACCGCGTATTTATAGTACATCCCGGCCTCCGTATTCTCCGCCTCCAGCTCAAATACGCCGGGATGCTCCTTCTGCGCCATCTCCTGAAGCTCCCACCCGTTAAAATCTCCCTGAAGCTCCACCTTCGCCGCGTTGGGCGCATACACCCGGAACACTGTCCTGCCTCCGTCCAGATGCGCTCCAAAATATTCGTAGGCGTCAAACGCCTCGCCCTGCTGGAATTTCTGAAAATCCATACTTACCCCCATGCCATTTTTCCGCTTGGCCCGCCGCCTTCCCGGCGGCGGAACAGCGCAGTCTTCTTTCTTTTCATGTTATCGGAAAACGGGGGAAGATGCAAGATACAAACAGACCTGGTTTGCCACTACTGCCCCGTCCGCCAGAGTCCGGCCGGGAGCCTCTTTCGGATCTCTACGGTCATGACTCCCACGAGGAGCCCTGTCACCGTTCCGGCCGCCAGAAGGACCGGTCCGTAGTAGACCAGATTGACGCTCTCCAGAACGGCCATCGCGGTCAAAAGCTGTCCGATGTTGTGCGTCACCCCTCCGATGACGCTGACGCCGCACAGGCTGAACAGGCCGCTTCGCTTCGCCAGATACATGCAGCAGAAGCTCAGCGCCGCGCCGGCCAGACTGTACAGGATCATGGACAGATTCCCGAACAGGAATCCGGCCAGCAGGATGCGCAGCAGGTTGACGCCAAGCGCGTCCCCGGGCCCCATATCGTACAGCGCCCACACGGCCACGAGGTTCGCCAGCCCCAGCTTGATCCCCGGGATCCCCACCGGGACCGGGATCAGCGTCTCCGCATAGCTGGCCGCCAGCCCCAGCGCCGTCAAAAGTCCCAGCGCCGCCAGCCGCCCCGCGCCGCCCTCTCTTCTTTTCTTCAAAGCATCCGTCATGTTTTATGTCCTCTGCTGTGTTGATTTGTGTTTGGATTCTTTCTTCTTCGCATCGCTGATGCTTATCGTACAGTTTATCAGAATACCAAAGAAATTGATAGATGTTGTGTCCGGAAATCCACGACATACGCATGAATGTATTTCTCTCCCCGTTTCTCGATTTTCTCTCTTTA
>JAUNHB010000014.1:0-33371 GCA_030524125.1 Eubacteriales bacterium
CAACTTTAATATTTATAGTACTATCTGGTGACTTGTGGGACAAAAGCACGATACTCTCCACATGCCCTCCCTGCGGAAACATATCGCACGCCTTCACCTTCCGCACCTCATACCCTCGTTCGCCCAGCCACTTCACGTCCCGCGCCAGCGTGGCGGAGTCGCAGCTCACGTAGACGATCCGGCCGGGCTGCATATTGACCATGGTCTCGAGGGCGGCGGGATCACATCCTTTGCGGGGCGGGTCTACGACGATAACGTCCGCGCGGATCCCCTCTGTACGGTATTTCTCAGGGAGGACCTCCTCCGCCTTCCCGACAAAAAATTCGACGTTCGTGATGCCGTTTAAAGCCGCGTTCGCCCTCGCGTCCTCGATGGCTTCCGGAACGATCTCCACACCGTACACCTTTCCTGCCTTCTGGGCCAGGAAGAGGGAGATCGTTCCGATGCCGCAGTAGAGGTCCCAGACTGTCTCATCGCCCTTCAGATCCGCGTATTCCAGCGCAGTTTCGTACAGCTTCCGGGTCTGCACCGGGTTCACCTGATAGAAGGAGCGCGGCGAGATCCGGTAGCGGACGCTGCCGATGTAGTCGGTGATGCAGGGCTGTCCCCAGAGCGGGATGGTCTCGCCGCCCATGATCACATTCGTATTTTTCAGATTGACATTGATAGAAATGCTGGTCATCCCCGGAATTTCCCGGAGGGAGGCGGTCAAAATGTCGATCTTTGGCATGGTACGGCCGTTCAGGACGAGGCAGACCATGATCTCCTCGGTAGCGAAGCCTTTGCGGATCATGGCGTGACGCACCAGCCCGCGGCCGGTCTGCTCGTCGTAGGCCGGGATCCCGAAGCGCTTCATATGATGCAGTATTTTTTCCAGAATCGGTCGGTTCTCCTCCACGCCCAGCCAGCATTCGGTCGTCGGGATGATCCTGTGGGAACGGGCGGCGTAGAAGCCGGTCACCGGATTGCCCTCCTTGTCCGTGCCGAACGGAAACTGCGCCTTGTTCCGGTAACGCCACGGATCCTCCATACCGATGATCTCCGGCACAGGCAGGTCGGTCAGTCCGCCGATCCGGGTCAGATGATTCCAGACCTTTCCCGCCTTGTAGGCCAGCTGCGCCTCGTACTTCATGGCCTGCAACTGGCAGCCGCCGCACTGGCGCGCGAACGGACAGCGCGGCTCGCAGCGCATGGGCGACGGCTCCAGCACCCGCATCAACCGGGCATAGCCGTAGGTTTTTTTCAGCTTCATGATCTTGGCCTCAACGCGATCGCCCACCACGGCGTCCTTGACAAAAAACGCCATTCCGTCGGCTCTGCCGACGCCTTCCCCGTCCGCTCCCAGATCTTCTATCGTCAATTCGATCAAATCGTCTTTCTTCATTCTCTGTCTCCCATCTGTTTGTGATGCCGTTCCGAGTCACATCGCTCACGCCGGAGCTTTAAGCGCAGACTCTTCTGTCCGCTTGCTTTTTTGCTTTCTTTTATTATATGATAATTTCAGAAAAATCGAAATACCCCAATGCGCCAGCTTATGAACAAAGACAGCCGCGCAGCGGCGGAGAACGCGGCAGCGCGGATTTGCGAATGGCGCGGGCTGAACAGTAATCCATATTTTTTCTTCCGCGCAAATAAAAATCCCCCGCCGAAGAGTCTAATAAGTACAAAAGGAAATTTCCGACGAAAGGAGGAACGCCTGTGAACGCCGACGAATTTGCTGTACGGGTGGAAACGATCCGAAACAGACTGTACCGGACCGCTCTGCTCTATCTGGGCAGCGAGTCCATGGCCTGCGACGCGCTGGACGAAGCGGTCTACAAGGCCCTGAAAAATTACAAACGCCTGCGTCAGCCGGAATATTTTGACACATGGATCACCCGGATCCTGATCAACGAATGCCACAACGAGAGAAAACGGCAGCGCCGGTTCCGGCCTATGGAGGAGGCTCCGGAGTTGTCGTCCGAGGATTACGACCGGCTTCCTCTGAAGGAAGCGATCCGGAAGCTTCCAAAGGAGCTGAAGGACGTGGTGATCCTCCGGTATTTTTCCGGATACACGCTGGCCGAGACCGCACAGGCGCTGGAGATCCCGCAGGGAACCGCGGCCACGCGGCAGCGGCGGGCGCTGACGCTGCTCCGTCTGGAGCTTGGAGAGGAGGGATCGAAATGACGCGCATGGAAGAATATCAGGAGCTTTTGCAGGAGCTGGAGACGCCGTCCGACGCCTCTATGGGAACGCTCGGGCGGGCAGAAAAAAGGCTTCAGAAGCGCCGCAGGATCCTCCGTCCGGCGGCTGGTCTGGCCGCCTGCTTCGCCCTCTTTGTCCTGCTGGTCAATTTCTGTACGCCGGTGGCCTACGCCTGCGAGCAGATCCCCGGACTTCGCCAGCTTGCCCGCGCCGTGACCTTTTCCCGGTCTCTTACGGACGCGGTGGACAACGACTATGTGCAGCCCCTGCATCTGTGGCAGAAGGACGGGGACGTGGTCGCCATCGTGGAATATCTGATCGTGGATCAAAAGCAGGTCAACGTATTTTACCGGCTGGACTCCGACGTCCATGAGCGGCTGGCTGCAGATCCGCAGGTGCGCGGAGCCGACGGCGGTTCTCCGCCCCCCTGCTCATGGTCCCTCAACCAGTTCGACGTGAAAAACGGCGAGCTTCAGAGTCTGACCATCGACTTCATCGACGAGGACGTGCCCGATGCGCTCCGGCTCCGGCTGGATGTGTACGACAACGCACCGGCTGACAGCAACGTAGGCGATGCCGGAAACGCCGACAGCCGCGTCCCGGATGCGGACATCGGAGCGGATGCCTCCGCAGATGACAACGCAGGTGAAGCCGACGTCTCCCGCGTTTCCGCCGAAGACGCGCTTCTCGAGAGCTACGCCTCGACGCCGGACTATATCGCCCGCTTCGACTTCCTTCTGGAGTTCGACCCGGAATTTACGTCCTCCGGCCGCACGGTTCCGGTAGATCAGACCGTGACGCTGGACGGACAGTCCGTCACGCTGACGGACATCAACATTTACCCGACACACCTGCGTCTGAACGTGGAAGCGGACGAGGACAACACAAAATGGCTGAAGCGTCTGGACTTTTACATCGAGATGGATTATGGGATGCGCTTCGATCCTGTGAACGAAGGCATCACCGCCACCAGCTCCTCCGACCTGCCCATGATGACGTCCTACCGGGCGGACAGCTCCTATTTCTACAAGGCGAAGCATCTGAAGGTCGTGATCACCGGAGCCGAGTGGCTCGACAAGGATATGGAGCGGGTGCGCGTCGATCTGGCTTCGCAGACCGCCGGGCGGCTTCCCGACGGCGTGGAGCTTGCGGAGGCGACCCGGAAGGACGGAAGCTGGATCCTGAAGTTTCGCGCGCGCAGCCGACGGAAATCCTTCTTCCATCAGCTTTTCGCCGCCCCCTACTATGATCCGGACGGCCGGGAGTATTCTCTCGATTCGTGGCAGAACGGACTGGGAGACTCGGATACGGAGGAGGAGTCCGGCTTCTTCTACACTTCCTTCGCGCTGAAGGACTACCCCTATGACGAAGTGTGGCTGTCCCCGCAGTACACAGCCGAGTGGACCGCGCCGGAGCCCCTCGTCGTCGAGATACAGTAGAAAAGCCGGGGACCGCAGTCTCAGACCCGGCAGGCCCTGCCCCGCCGCGACTCCCCCGCATCCCCGGCAAGCTCCCGCACACCCAGAGGCCCCCACAGCCGGCGTCCGCCGGCCGCGGGGGCCTCTCTCCTGTATCTCTTACTTTCCGGTCTTCCGGATATTCGATTCAAACAGACGGTTATACCCGAGCCATCCCTGATTGTCCCCGGCCGCTCTCAGCGCCTCGATCATCGTCTCCAGATGGGCGTCGGTGTTGTCCGCGAAATTCAGCGCTACCGCCTCCAGAAGCGCGGGCTTCTTGGGCGAGCCGTACTCCAGCTCTCCGTGGTGGGACAGGATGCAGTGCTTCAGCTCGTTGGCAAGCTTCTGCGGGAATCCCGGGATCTGCCGGATCCGCTCTCCCACCAGCTCCGCTCCGATCATGATATGTCCCAATAGCTGTCCTTCATCCGTATAGTCGTTTTCCGGAAATGCGGACAGCTCGTACACCTTTCCGATGTCATGGCACATGGCCGCCGTGTAGAGCAGATCGGCGTTCAGCATCGGATAGGTGTGCACATAATAATCGCAAAGCTTCGTGACGCTCAGCGTGTGCTCCAGAAGCCCTCCCACAAAGCCGTGATGCACGCTCTTGGCCGCGCTGCTGAATTTGAACGCCCGGACAAACTCCGCGTCCTCCACAAACAGGCTCTTCAAGAGCTTCGACAGGTACGGATTGGCCACCCGGCCCGCAAATCCCAGAAGCTCCCGGTACATCGTCTCGATGTCCTTGCTGCTGACCGGCAGATAGTCGGACGGATCGTACTCCCCCTCGCCCGCCTTTCTGGCCCGCTTCACGTTGAGCTGCACCTGCCCCTGGAACATGGTCACATCCGCCATGATGTCCACATACTCCAGACTTTCAAAATGATCGATCCCGTGGGAATTGGGATCCCAGATCTTGGCGTCCACCGTGCCGGTCTTGTCCTGAAAAATCAGGTTTTCATAAGGCTTTCCGGCCTTGGTCAGAGCGCTCTGCCTGCTCTTGCACAGATAGATCCCGGCGATCCGGTCGCCTTCTCTGAAGCTCTCAATGTATTTCATTCTCTTCTCTCCACTCTCTATTCCAGTATTTTCAATGTGACGGACAGTTCCAGCTCCTGATAGCCGTCCATTCCCGGCCTCTGGCAGATCACGTCGATAGACTGCCCGTTGGAGCATTTCAGCAGGATCGACATCATATCCTTCAGGTTCGTCACGGTCTGTCCGCTCATGGACGTGATGATGTCGCCCGGCTGGATCCCCGCCTCGATCGCCGGAGAGTCAAGCGTCACCTGGGACACATAGACCCCGACCGGGATCTCTTCCCTCTCCGAGATGGCCGTCGTCACATCCGCGCCCACGATCCCCATGTACACAATGTCCTGATTGTTGGACAGATGCTCGATCATGCTCTTCATATCCGAGATGCCGTACGCCTGGATCGTGCCGTTCTGGCCGCTGACCTCACATTTGGACTGGATCAGCCCTATGATCCTTCCGTCCCAGTCCACCAGCACGCCGCTGCCGCCGCTTCCCTCCAGGATATCCGTCGTCAGCACGTTGTAGGCGCTGTCGTAGAGCGCCGCCGTCTGGGATACGGACGTCAGATTGCCGAACAGGATCGAACCGCTCCCCAGCGGATTTCCCACGGCGATCACCGGCTCTCCGCTGCGCAGAGATTTGGAGGAGCCAAGCTGCGCGTCTGTTACGATCTCCCTCGTGCTCTCCGACACGTCGCTTAAGTTTACGCTCACAATGGCCAGCCCGGTGTTCGCATCGTATTTTTTCAGCGACGCTGCCGCCGTCGTGCGGTCAAAAAAAGTCACCATCAGCTCGCCGTCCCGGACCTCCTCATATTCCGTAAGGAGCAGAAGCTCCAGCCCGTTGTCGCCGATCACCAGACCCGCGGCCGAGCGCTGACTGGTCAGCGTCCCGTCGAACCAGTCCGTGTCCGTCGTCAGCGCAGAGATCGTCGCCATGCTCTTCTCCGTCTGCGTCCCGATCTGCATGAGCTGCTGGTAGAGCTTTTTATAGTCCTCCAGCTCCATGCTCACCGTCTCCGTGATATAGACGGTCGCGTCCTCCTCTGTCTCCTCCTGCTCTTCCTCCTCGGGGATCTCGATGGGCTGGATCTCCTGCTTTTCCGCCTGACGATCCAGATGCGGCAGGGCTGCGGCCCAGATCAGAAGCGCGGTCCCCCCGAAGAGCGCGCCGAAGCAGACCGACCGGAGCGCCTTTCTCACCAGCGGATTCTGGTAGACCGGCCTCTGCTTGATCTTTTCCTGCATAAATGAAAAACCGTTGCTCTTATCCTTCTCTTCTTCTCCCATATGTTCCTCCGTCGGGAAAACGTCTTTTGCCGAACTTCTACCATTATACTATTTTTCCATTTCCGTGTCCATAAGTTCCGCTTTTCAATCGCCTTCAAATGGGGTAAAATGGTTAATAGACCAGAAAGCAAAACCGCGGGGCAACGGCGGCAAAGCCGCGTCCTGCCGTATAAAAAGAGAAAGAGAAACATCTATGAATCAAAAAGCACTCCATACACTGGAATTTGATAAGATCATCCATACATTGACCGGGTATGCAGCCTCCGCCGGAGCCAAAGAGCTCTGCCGGAACCTGACGCCCTCCGGACAGCTTGGCGAGGCGGAGCTTCGCCAGACCGAGACGGCCGACGCCCTCCGCCGGATCTGGCGGAAGGGCAGCCTGTCCTTCGGCGGCATCCGCGACATCCGCGGCTCCGTGAAGCGGCTGGAGATCGGCGCCGTCCTCGGCATGAGCGAGCTTCTGCAGATCATGTCTCTGCTGGAGACCGCCGGAAAGGTCCGGCGCTACGGAGAGCGGGACGAGGACGACGACGGGCGCGACTCGCTGGACGAATCCTTCGGGTTTCTGGATCCGGTCCCGTCGTTGGCCTCAGAGATCCGCCGGTGCATCCTCTCCGAGGAGGAGATGGCCGACGACGCCAGCGGCGCGCTCTCTCAGGTGCGCCGCTCCATGCGCCAGATGAACGACAAAGTGCACAGCACGCTCAACTCCATGGTCAACGGCTCCGCCCGGTCCTATCTGCAGGATCCGGTAGTCACCATGCGGGACGGACGATACTGTCTTCCCGTGAAGGCCGAGCACCGCAGTCACGTCCCCGGCATGATCCACGACCAGAGCGCCACCGGCTCCACCCTGTTCATCGAGCCCATGGCCGTCATCAAACTGAACAACGATTTTAAAGAGCTGCTCCTGAAGGAACGGCAGGAAATCGAGAAGGTACTGGCCTCCCTGAGCGAAAAGGCCGCCACCGTCCTGGAGATCCTCTCGGAAAACTACGAGCTGCTGGTCCGTCTGGACTTTATCTTTGCGCGGGCCATGCTGGCTAAGGATATGAAGGCCACGCGTCCCGTCCTGAACACCGAGCGGCGTCTTCTGATCAAGGACGGACGGCATCCTCTTCTGGATCCGGCGAAGGTCGTCCCCATCACTGTGCGGCTCGGACAGGATTTTGACCTGCTGATCGTCACCGGCCCCAACACCGGCGGAAAGACCGTCTCCCTGAAGACGGTCGGTCTTTTTACGCTCATGGGACAGGCCGGGCTCCACATCCCGGCTTTCGAGGGCTCTGAGCTGGCCGTCTTCGATCAGGTCTACGCCGACATCGGAGACGAGCAGAGCATCGAGCAGAGTCTGAGTACCTTTTCGTCCCACATGACGTCCATCGTGTCCATCCTCAGGGAAGCGACCTCCGACTCCCTCGTTCTGTTCGACGAACTGGGAGCCGGAACGGACCCCACCGAGGGAGCCGCCCTGGCCGCTTCCATTCTCGATCACCTGCACAAGCAGGGCATCCGGACCATGGCCACCACCCATTACAGCGAGCTCAAGGTGTACGCGCTCTCCACCGAGGGCGTGGAAAACGCCTGCTGCGAGTTCGACGTGGAATCTCTGCGCCCCACCTACCGACTGCTGATCGGGATCCCGGGCAAGAGCAACGCGTTCGCCATCTCGTCCCGTCTCGGTCTTGCAGAATTTCTGATCGAGGACGCCAAGGCGCGGATCAACGCGCAGGACGTCAGCTTTGAGGACATGATGGCCCAGCTTCAGGACAGCCGGGTGACTCTCTTAAAAGAGCAGGAGGAGATCGCGCGCTACAAGCAGGAGATCCGCACTCTGCGGGACGCGCTCCAGAAAAAGCAGGACCGCATCGACGAGCGCAGGGAAAAGATTTTGAGCGACGCTGCCGCGCAGGCCAGCGCCATCCTTCAGGAAGCCAAGGACTACGCCGACGAGACCATGAAAAATTTCCATAAATTCGGCAAAGACCACATTTCCGTCAGGGAAATGGAGGCCGAACGCGCCCGGCTGCGCGAGCGGATCAAGTCCAACGACGCAAGATCCGCGAAAAAGCCCGCGCAGCCAAAGAAGAAGGTGCGCGCCGCCTCCCTGCATATCGGAGACCGGGTGAAGGTGCTGAGCCTCAATCTCGAAGGGACGGTCAGCACGCTGCCCAATCCCAGGGGCGATCTGTTCGTACAGATGGGGATCCTGCGTTCGCAGGTCAACATCAGCGATCTTGAATACATCGGCGAGGCGGAAAATCTCCAGAAAGGCAGCGTCAGCGGCACCGGAAAGCTGCGCATGTCAAAATCCGCCCTCGTGAGCACCGAGATCAACCTGATCGGCATGACTGTGGACGAGGCCGTGTCCCATCTGGACAAATATCTGGACGACGCTTATCTGGCCCACGTTCCCAGCGTCCGGATCGTGCACGGAAAAGGGACCGGAGCGCTGCGCAATGCCGTACATCAGCATCTCAAACGCTGCAAGCATGTGAAAACCTATCGTCTCGGAGCCTTCGGGGAGGGCGACGCAGGCGTGACCATCGCCGAATTTAAGTAGGCTCATAAAAGGAGATCCAACAGAATGGCTTCCAAACAGAAAATACTCATCGTCGACGACGATACCAATATTGCAGAGCTGATCTCTCTGTATCTGACCAAAGAATTTTATGAAGTGCAGATCGTGGAGGACGGGGAGCAGGCTCTTCAGGTGTTCGACACCTTTCAGCCGAACCTGATCCTTCTGGATCTGATGTTGCCCGGCATGGACGGCTATCAGGTGTGCCGGGAGATCCGCAGCCGCTCCAACACGCCGATCATCATGCTCTCCGCCAAGGGCGAGATCTTCGACAAGGTGCTGGGGCTGGAGCTGGGCGCGGACGACTACATGATCAAGCCCTTCGACTCCAAGGAGCTGGTGGCCCGCGTCAAAGCCGTTCTCCGGCGCTTTCAGGCGTCCCGTCCGGAGTCCGCGCCGTCCGCCAAGATCGTACAATACCCGGATCTGATCATCAACCAGACCAATTACTCGGTCATCTATCAGGGAAACACGGTGGAAATGCCGCCCAAGGAACTGGAGCTTCTCTATTTTCTCGCCTCCTCTCCCAATCAGGTGTTCACAAGGGAGCAGCTTCTCGACCATATCTGGGGCTACGAATATATCGGCGACACCCGCACGGTGGACGTCCACATCAAGCGGCTCCGGGAAAAGATCAAGGATCACCCCGCATGGCGTCTCGCCACGGTCTGGGGGATCGGTTATAAATTCGAGGTGAAATAATGCACCTGTCCCTGAATGTGAAATTTATACTGGCCTACTTGGCCTTCGCTCTCCTGAGCTTCCTCGGCATCTCCACCATCACGTCCCACCTGATGCTGGAAAATGCCGTCGAGGAGAAGGCCTCCGCCTTTTATCAGGAGGGCGTCTACCTGTCCGAGCAGTATGTCGGAAATTATTTTGAAGCGCAGGAGGATACGGACGCCCGCTCCGCCATCCAATCCCAGCTGTCGTCCCTGAGCGTCTATCTGGACGCGCAGATCTGGCTGATCCGGCGGGACGGAGAGATCATTCTGGACTCCGATACCTCCGACTCCTCCGTGGCCGGACAGGTCATCGAAGCGTTCAGTCCGGTGCTCCCCGGAAGCACCTACTATACGACCGGCGATTTCTTCGGCATGTTCCGCACCGAGACGCTCAGCACGCTGATTCCCGTCACGCACAACTACCATGTGCGGGGCTACATCGCTATCCACACACCCATGGCCTCCGTCGTCCGGATCAAGGAGGGGTATCTGCTCTCCATCTACATTACCATGATCTTCCTGATGATCCTTGGATTTTTGTTTGCGGCGGCAAACTGGCTCATCGTCTACCGCCCGCTCCGGAAGCTTCGCCGGGCCAGCGCGGAGTACGCCTCCGGAAATTTTGACTATCCCATCGCCATGAACCGCTTTGACGAGCTGGGATCTCTCGCCCGCACGATGAACTTTATGGCCGGAGCCCTGCGCGATTCCGACGAGGACCAGAGGAAAATGATCTCCAATATTTCCCATGACTTCCGCTCCCCGCTGACCTCCATCAAAGGATATGTGGAGGCCATGCTGGACGGCACGATCCCGCCCGGGATGCAGGAAAAATATCTGAACATCGTCCTCCGGGAGACCGAGCGGCTGACGGGTCTGACCAGCGGCCTGCTCACCCTGAACGCCATGGATCCGAAGCAGAACCGGCTGAGCCGGACGGATTTCGACATCAACGCCGTCATCCGCAACACTGTCGCCTCCTTCGAGGGGACGTGCACGGCGCGGCGCATCACCGTCGATCTTCTGTTTTCCGACTGGCACTCCTACGTGAACGCCGATGTGGGAAAGATTCAGCAGGTGCTCTACAACCTGATCGACAACGCCATCAAATTCAGCCACCCCGACTCGAAGATCACGATCGAGACCACGTCCAAATACGAGAAGATCTTCATCTCCGTCCGGGACACCGGGATCGGCATTCCCCGGGACAGCCTGAAGAAAATATGGGAGCGTTTCTACAAGACCGATCTCTCCCGCGGCAAGGACAAAAAGGGAACCGGTCTGGGTCTTGCCATCGTCCGGGAGATCATCCAGCTTCACGGCGAGAACATCAACGTGGTCAGCACAGAGGGCGTCGGCACAGAGTTTATCTTCTCCCTGAGCCGGGCCGCGCAGGAGACGGGAGGGACGGAGGCGGAGGGGTAGCGGGAGGCTCACGGGCTGGCGCCTTGGATTCCCGACACTTCCGCAGTGCAGCTCGATTCCGCGTGCGCTCCCTCTCGCTCACGGGCTGGCGCCCTATACATCCGCTCAAAAAAGCCCCGGTGAAATCATGCAAGCACGATTTCACCGGGGCTCTTTCTCGCAGATGTGCACTGCTTATAGCTTGTTGTAATTTATCAAACACCCTTTTAGGATGATCTCGCGTTCTTCAGCGGTCATTTCGGAGAGGGTGAGGGTGAAGGGGGTCAGGCCTTCGGGGGTGACGACGTAGGCGGGGACTTCGGGAGCTCCGGTGCGGACGGCGTCGGTGATGTTCGGGACGAACAGGTAGTCGCCGTTTTTAAACGGAAGCTCTCCCTCCCCGATCAGGAAGGGCAGCATTCCCCAGTTGATCAGGTTCGAGCGGTAGCGCTTGGTGGCGTAGCTGTTGGCGATGTTGGCCCAGCCGCCCAGCACCTTCTGGCAGGAAGCCGCCTGCTCTCTGGCGGAGCCGTCCCCGGGCTTCACGGCAAAGATCGTACTTCCCACGCCCACGTTTCCTTCTCCCGCCTCCGGGAACTTCGTATGGATCGCGTCGAACACGGCCTTCAGCTCCGGCACAGCCTCCAGCGGACAGGTCCCGGCCTCGATGGCCTTCTGCGCCTTCTGGATCTCCTTCGCCCGGCCCACGTATTCCGGATCCTTCCGGGACAGGGTAAACTCGGCCAGTCCCAGCGGGTTGGAGCGGTAGGACGAAGTCTCGCCCGACGGGATCAGCTCGTCCGTCGTCGTCACCGGGTCGTGGATCTCGGACACCACCTTCAGCACCAGATTTTCCGGCAGCGGGCTCATGGCCGGCCAGTCCTTGATGTTGGGGCCGAAGTGGATCTCCACGTCGGGATCCGCGACGCCGTGGCTGTCGAACACCCGGTTCTCGTAGATCTGTCTGTCAAAGACATATTTCGGATTGCGGAACTCCACATCCACGTCGGTGGCCGCCGTCAGATAGCCTTTGTTGGCCGCCGTCGCCGCGATGGAGCGGGCGTCCATGAGCGCCACGGAAGCAATCTGGCCGTTCTGCAGCTTGGAACCCTCCCGGTTCGGGAAGTTTCTCGTGGAGTGGCGGATGCTGAAGCCGTTGTTGGACGGCGTGTCTCCCGCGCCGAAGCAGGGGCCGCAGAACGCCGTCTTCATCACCGCTCCGGTCTGCATCAGCATGGCCGCGGAGCCGTTTTTGATGAGCTCCATATACACCGGCATGGAAGCCGGATAGACGCTCAGCGTAAACTCGTCCGCGCCGATGCTCTTTCCGTTCAGGATATCGGCCGCCGCGCAGATATTTTCAAAGCCGCCGCCCGCGCATCCGGCGATGATCCCCTGATCCACATAGAGGCGTCCGTTCCTCACCTTGTCGCGGAGCGAGAACTGCACCTTGTCTCCGAGGCTGACCCGCGCTCTCTGCTCGCAGTCCGCCAGGATATCGTCGAGGTTCGCGTTCAGCTCCTCGATGGTGTAGGCGTTGCTCGGGTGGAACGGCATGGCGATCATGGGCTTTATGCTTCCCAGATCCACCTCGATCATCCCGTCATAGTAGGCCGCCGGTCCCGGGTTCAGCTCCGCGTAGTCGCCCTCCCGTCCATGGATCTCGTAGAACTCCCGGATCGTCTCGTCCGTCCTCCAGATCGAGGACAGGCAGGTCGTCTCGGTCGTCATGACGTCCACGCCGATCCGGAAATCCGCGCTCAGGCTGGACACGCCGTCGCCGATGAACTCCATGACCTTGTTGTTCACATAGCCGTTGGCGAAAACCTCCTTGATGATGGCCAGCGCCACGTCCTGCGGGCCCACGCCCTTCATGGGCGCTCCGGTCAGACAGACGCCCACCACTCCCGGCATCGGGATGTCGTAGGTCTGGTTCAGGAGCTGCTTGACCAGCTCCGGTCCGCCCTCGCCCATGGCCATCGTTCCCAGCGCGCCGTAACGGGTATGGCTGTCGGAGCCGAGAATCATCTTTCCGCCGCCCGCCAGCATCTCCCTGGCAAACTGGTGGATCACCGCCTGATGGGGCGGCACATAGACTCCGCCGTATTTCTTGGCGCAGGTCAGTCCGAACATGTGATCATCCTCGTTGATCGTCCCGCCCACGGCGCACAGGCTGTTGTGGCAGTTGGTCAGCACGTAGGGCATCGGAAATTTTGTGAGTCCCGACGCGCGGGCCGTCTGGATGATCCCCACAAACGTAATGTCGTGGGAGGTCAGCTTGTCAAAACGGATCTTCAGCTTCTCCATGCTGTCGGACGTGTTGTGGGACTTGAGGATCCCGTAGGCGATCGTCTGCCTCCTCGCCTCCTCCTTCGAGGGAACGCTTCCCAGCTTCCCTTTGAGTCTCTGCGGCGCGTCGGGCGTATCCGGAATGATCTCCGTCCCGTTCAGCACATAGGCTCCGCCGTCGTATAGCTTGATCATAGGCACCTCCATCATATAAAAAACCGCTTGTATAATCGCATACAATTATACAAGCAGTTCTTCAGAAAAGCAACCCTCAACGTAACAGTTCAGCCCGCGCCATTCGCAAAGCCGCGCTGAACTGTTCCCCATGAACTGTCACTGCACGCGCGGGAAAGAGATCGTCACTTTGAAAAGATCCCCGTCCAGATAGATTTGGAACGTTCCCTTCTGGAGCTCCGTCAGGTCCTTGGCGATGGCGAGGCCCAGGCCGCTTCCTTCCGTCGAGCGGGATTCGTCGCCGCGGATAAACCGTTCGGTCAGCTCCTCCGCCGAGATGTTCAGCGGCTGCTCCGAAATATTTTTCATGGATACGGACACCTGCTCCCCGCCGCTCTCTACATTTAAGTAGACGCGGGTGTTCGGCATCGCGTACTTTTCCACATTCCGATAAAGATTTTCGATGATTCTCCACAGCCGTCTGCCGTCCGCCTCCACATACAGGGGATAGTTCGGGCAGGTCGTCACAAGCTTCAGCCCTCTGGCCGCAAATTTCTCCTCGAACTCTCCGCTGGTCTGCATGAGAAGCTCCTTCAGATCGATGCGCTCCATGTTGAGCGTCACATTTCCGGAGCTGGCCCGGGAAGCCTCCACCAGATCGTCCGTGAGCTGTTTCAGCCGCTGGGACTTCTGATCCAGCACGTTCAGATACTCCTGCGCCTTCGGGTTGCCGATCTCCTCGCGCTTCATCAGATCCACATAGTTGATCACGGACGTCAGCGGCGTCTTCAGATCGTGGGACACGTTGGTGATCAGATCCGCCTTCATGCGCTCGCTCTTCATCTGCTCCTGGAGCGCCGTGCGGAGCCCCTCGCCCAGATCGTTGACCGCCTCCGCCAGCTGGCGGTTTCCGCGGAACAGTCCCTCGGTGTCGATGCTGGTCTCCCCGTTTCCGGCCGCCATGGCCTGCACGCCCTCCAGCACCTTCTGCCGCTGGACGCCCTCCCATACGAGGAATACCAGCACCGCCGCCTTCGCCAGAAGGAGCACGCCCTCCACGATCACGCCTCCCCCGAAGAGAAGCCGGACCAGCGCCTGCACCAGCTCATACGACACGAAATAGATGCAGATCCGAAGCGCCGTGCTGACATGGTCGAGCAGCGTCCCCGCCGCGCGGTGCAGAGTCCGGAAAAGCCAGACCGCAAACAGGATCAGCGCCGCCAGCAGTACGACTCCCGCCGCCACCATGGGCGCTGCGCTGGGACGGATCAACTCCTGCGCTTCTTCATAGCTCTTGGCTCCCGCCGCCAGCTCGTCCGTCACCGGAAACGTCGTGTCCACGGCCACGTAGACCAGATACTCGCCGCCCAGATGCGCCTGCCTCTCGGTCAGCAGCGCGTGGGTATTGTAAGAGTAATAATCGCCCACATTCTCCTGCTGCACGTCAGCGCTTCTGCTGTCATAGATATAGTAACTCCCGAAGGACTCAAAATAATCCTCCAGCTGAGTCTGCGGCGCGTCCGCGCCCCGCAGGGCCGCCACGTTGGTGTAGATCTCTCCGCTGCCCATATCGTACAAGGCGTAGCGGACGTTGGTCACCTCGGAGGACCATTCCTTCTGCTCCTGCTGGTAGGACGTCACGTCCTGCTTCAGCTGCTCCATGGCCTGCTGGATCTCGTCGATCACCACGTTGTATTCCTCGTCGCACTGATTTACGTACTCCTGGATGCTTCCGTAAAACAGCGGCTTGTAAGCCTCGTTCAGCACACGGTTGGAGATCGTCGCCCCCTTCAGGCTCCACTGGTACAGATCCCCCAGACGGTAGCAGATGCCGTTGGTTTTTTCACTCTCCGGCATGGAGTCATAGACCTTTCCGGATTCCAGATAGTCCCTCACCCGGATGATCCGGTCCGGATCGTACTGGCCGCCGCTCTCCATGCGGCTGCTTCTGGCGGCCACTCCCATGACCTCATAGATCGTCTCCGACACGGCCTGCCTGTACTCGTCGGACTCCAGATAGTCCTTTCCTTCCAGCACATTTTCCCATGTGTTCATGCTGTATCCGGCCTGTTTGACTCTGACGGCCCCGGACAGCAGGATCCCCGCCGCCGACAGAAGCACGATCACCGCCAGCCCTATGGCGATCGGCCTGTATAATTTCTCTTTCATAAATGCCTCCTATTCCCGGTCAATCTTATACCCCACGCCCCAGACGACCTTCAGGTATCTGGGCTCTTTTGGATTGATCTCTATTTTTTCCCGGATATGGCGAATATGTACGGCTACCGTATTGTCTCCCCCCAGCGCCTCCTCGTTCCAGATCCGCTCGTAGATCTGGGAAATGGAAAACACCTTTCCCGGATTCTGGACCAGAAGCAGGAGGATGCGGTACTCGATGGGCGTCAGCCTCACCGGCTCCCCGTCCACCGTGACCTCCTTGCGCTCATCGTCCAGCACCAGACCACCGATCCGGAACGTCGTCGGCTTCGTCTCCGCGATCGCGCCGAGCTTTGTGTAACGGCGGAGCAGCGACTTGACTCTGGCGATCAGCTCCAGCGGATTGAAGGGCTTCGTGATGTAGTCGTCCGCCCCGATGTTCAGCCCCAGAATCTTGTCCACGTCCTCCGATTTGGCGGACAGGAAGATGATGGGCACGCTGCTGTTCTCACGGATCTTCATGGTCGTCCGGATGCCGTCCATTCCCGGCATCATAATATCCATCAGCACGAGCTGGATGTCGTTCTCTTCAAGCGCCTTCAGCGCCTCCAGTCCGTCGTAGGCCTTGATCACCGTGTACCCTTCCTGACTCAGATAAATCTCGATAGCATCCACGATTGCACGCTCATCGTCGCAGACCAGAATGTTCATATTCGTATCTCCTTTTATGCATATAGTTATAGCATTTCTTTTTTAAGATGAAAGAAGCAAATTTATTAAGATTCTTTTAAGAGCAGCTGTTCAGCCCGCGCCATTCGCAAAGCCGCGCTGACGCGCTCCCCGCCGCTTCGCGGCTATCTTTGCTCATAAGCTGGCGCTCCCTCAGCCGAGAGCAACAGACCAAAATTCGTGCGAGCACGATTTTGTCCTGCCGCTCCCGGCTGGCTGAACTGTTATTTTTAAAAAGTGCAAAACTGCACTTCTTCCATGCAATTTTGCACTCTCTCATTTCTCCGTGTTCTTTTTATCCCGCCAGCTCCTCCGGGTTCAGGCACAGAAGCTCCGGCAGGACGAAGCGGCCATCCCTGCGGATCAGCACGTCGTCGAAGTAAATCTCTCCTCCTCCGTACTCCGGGCGCTGGATCCAGACCAGATCCCAGTGGATGGACGAGACGTTTCCGTTGGGCGCCTCTTCGTAGCAGTTGCCCGGCGTGAAATGGATCGAGCCCATGATCTTCTCGTCAAACAGAATGTCCTTCATGGGATGGAGCACGTACGGATTGACTCCGATGGCAAACTCGCCCACGTAGCGCGCGCCCTCGTCAGTGTCGAACACCTGATTGATCCGCTCCGTGTCGTTGGCCGCGGCCTCCACGATCCTGCCGTTCTCAAAGGTCAGGCTGATATTCTCATAGGTAAAGCCCTGATACACCGACGGCGCGTTGTAGCGGATCGTACCGTTGACCGAATCCCGCACCGGCGCGGTGAACACCTCCCCGTCGGGGATATTCATGCGGCCCGCGCAGGGAATGGCCGGGATCCCTTTGATGGAAAAACGAAGATCCGTCCCCGGCCCCACGAGGCGCACCCGGTCCGTACGCTCCATCAGCTTCACCAGCGCCTCCATAGCCTTCTCCATCCGGCTGTAATCCAGATTGCACACATGGAAATAAAAGTCCTCGAACGCCTCCGTGCTCGTCCCGGAAAGCTGCGCCATGGCGTCGTTCGGGTAGCGGAGCACCACCCAGCGGGTCTTCGGCACGCGGATCCCGTGGTGCACCGGCGTCACATAATATTTCTCGTAGAGGGCCATCCGGTCTGCGGGCACGTCGGACAGCTCCGTCACATTGTCGCTTCCGCGCACGGCGATGTAGCAGTCCATCATGGACATTTCCATGCCGTCCACCTGAGCCATGAGCTCCATCTGCTCCTTCGTGCACTCCAGAAGCTGCTGCCTCTGGAGCTGCGGATCCGTGTAGTGGACGAAGGGAGTTCCCCCCGCCCGGTAGATCTGGCGGATCAGCTCCTTCGCCAGCGGCCGCGTGCTCTCCCCCGTATAGTGCACATACACTTTATCTCCCGGCTTCACCTGACAGGAATAATTGACCAGATTCCGCGCCAGCGCCGTGATTCTTTCATCCATCGGTCTTGCTCCTTTCTGTTTCTACGGAAGGCAGGAGAAGAACAGGCTGCCGGCCTCCTCAAACATGGCCGTGCCGTCGTTCATGCCCAGTCTGGTAAGCTCCGTCCTGCCCGGTTCGTAGTAAATAATGTTCTGGGCATCATAGCCCACGATCAGCGCCGCGCCTCCGCCCGGTGTCACCGCCGCTACCGGAGAGCCGGCGCTCACATAGTAGAGCGCCATGCTGAGACTGCAGCCCGGAAGCAGCGCGCAGTCCTCGCCCAGCTCCCTTTGCAGGATCTCCCACGCTTCCGCTCCCTGATCCATTTCCGCCTGCACGTCCGTATAGATCTGCCGCTGTCTGAGGAGAAGCTGAAGGCACTGCGCCAGAGGCGAGCCGTCGGCGGAGATCGTCTCCGGATCCTCAAAGCCTTCGATCTGCGTGCGGGTCTTTCGTCCGCCCCGGTCCCAGCGGCAGGTTCCGTCCTTCCAGACCGATCCCATCGCGTCGTAGGCATAGATCACCGCCTCCGAAAGCGTCTCGAAGCCCGCGGCCTGTCCGTCGTAGGAATACGCCAGATAAAGCCCGTCTCCGCTCTCCTCTCTCTCGATGGTCCTGCTCTGCTCGTAGAGCACCAGCCGCACGTTCGGCCGCTTCATGGAACCGTTCTTTATGGTTCCCTCATAGGACAGTACATATTCATTTCTCCGCGTATCGTCATACACCGTGCCAAGCTTCAGAAGCTGGCTCGCCGGCTCGCTCGTATAGGTGATGGGCTCTCCCAGCGTCTCCTGCCAGCTTCCGTCCGCCGCCCGCGCGATGCAGGCCAGATCGATCCGGTTCTCCACGACGGAAATGCTCTCCACATATTTTCCTTTGGAGGCGTATTCAAATTCACGCACCTCGTTCCCCGTGTGATCGCGGATGACCACGCAGTACATGGGAACCGTCTCCCGGCCCGCCTGATCGGTGGAAATGTCCTCGCTGCGGGCGATCCCGTAGATCAGATCCTCCTTCATAAAGCCGAGCGCCCGGAGAGTCTCCCCCTCTCCCGGCTCGATCCGGCTTACCCGTCCGGTCTCCGTGTCCAGAAGACAGATCCCTCCGGTCTCCCCGTCGTTCCATGCCGCCAGCGCCTTGCTGTCCGACACGTGGAGTCCGTCCTCCGTGATTCCCCCGGCCAGGATCTCCGTCGAGCAGTCCGAAAGCTCAATCTGACAGATTGTTCCCTCGTAGGCGATCCACGCCTGCCCGTTGTTGTTCTGGACGGCCAGCTTCCCCACGTCCTCCTTGAGCGCCTCGTACGGGCGGCTGCTCCTGATAAAGAACAGCTCCTCCACCGTGTTGAGGAGGGCGTCGTAATGGCAGAGCAGCACGCCGCTCCTGCCCTCGTATTTTCCCCGGTTCATGTATCCGCAGACGAGAAAATCCATACTTCCGGAGTCGTCCACGCTCAGGATCCGGAACTCATGGGCTCCGTATTGTCCCCGCCTGTCCTCCCCGTCCTCAAACCCGTAGACCAGACTTAACCGGTTCTGGCCGAAATCATAGCACCAGAGCTGTCCCTGCTGCACAAAGCCGATGACGTTCTCCTCGCTGTTCTCCATGTAGTTGAGCTCGCCGCTCTGGATGCCGAACGAGATCTCTCCGTCCTGCACGAGCTGCCGCCCCGGCTCGAAGATCCGGTCCGTCCACCGCTCGTAGGCCAGCAGATAGATCCGGGTGGCCGTATAGCGCAGCCGGAACGCCTCCCGCACCTCGTAGCGCTCCCCGGTCTGCGTATCCTCCGCCTCGTATTCCATCACCAGCGCCGTGACGTCCCCGTCCAGCTCCGTGAGGCGCACCAGCGGCTCCTCCGTCTGGCTCACCTGCATATCTCCCCAGGTGACCGGGCCGGAGCGGGAATGAATATTCACATATCCCAGGCTTTTTCCGTCCATGGAGCCGTCCTGCTCCAGATAGTTCAGGACGCCGTCCGAGTCCTTACGAAGCGTCATATCGTGGAAGCTTTCCGCAAATTCCAGACAATCCTCCACATGGTTGTCTCCCAGATAGGACAGCAGCGAGTAGAAATACACCGCCTCATACGAATCCGTCTCCGCCGTCAGGATCAAAAGGTATTTTTCTCCCCGCGTCAGCAGGTCCTTCAGCTCCAGCGATACGTGGAGATATCTGCCGTCGTCCTCTGTCTCAAGCGCTTCTCCGCTCTCCACCAGCCGGCTCCCGTCGAGGCTTCTGACCTCATAGGACAGAGACTCGATCCGGGCGTTGTACTTCTCCACGGCCAGCTCCAGCCGGTGGTCGTCGGACACGCCGATGATGCAGTCTCTCATGCTGCTTCCGTCCATGGCCTCCACATATCCGTGCATCTCGTTGTACAGGACTCCGTCCTTCTCCGCATAGGCCACCGGAAGAGCGGCTTCCGCCATCTCTCCGGTCATATCCCGGTTGCCCATGCGCGTCATATAACTCATAAAACCGATCCCTGCCAGAAAAGCCAGAAGAACGGTCGCGCATCTGATCATCTTTTTTTTCATCTTGTTCTCCATCGCCGCCGACGGTCTTCGTTGTTCACAGCGGCGTTCCGTTTTTCATTCTAGCAGTCTTTTTCCCCCGGGTCAAGCCGGGCGTACGTTCACCGGCTCCGATGCTTTTTCCTTCTCTTCATCATCTCCTGGAGCAGCAGCACGCCGATCAGGTCCCGCACCGCGTCCCAGTCCGGCTCCTGTTCCCCGAAATCCTCCCCTTTTCTCGCGCTGTCCCACACCTCCCTGGACTTGTGCAGAAGCGACAGCCGGTCCGGATATTCGTCGTACATCATGCTCCCCTCGTACTCCAGACGGCAGCAGGCGTCCTCCACATACGGCCTGAGCCTTCTGGCCATGAGAGGATACAGCTCGCCCAGCCTCCGGGCGTCCGCCTCGTCCTCCATCTTCTCCGGATCGTTCCACAACCCCCAGTAGTTCATCCGCGAACCGTACGGGTACAGCCACGGAAAGGATCTCTGCTCCGCCCCCGGGCTGAAAGGCGCGCCGATCGAATAAGGATTCCACTCTCTGACTTCTTTCATGAGACAAAACTCCGTTCTTTTTGTATCTGTTTTATCTTATGCAGAGAGGTTTTTCCGGGTGCGCCGCGCTGGACTCTCTCCCCAAAAACGGCTCCGGATGCAGTGCACCCGGAGCCGTCCGTCGTCGTTCTTTTGTTCCCGGCCTCGTCCTGTCAGCTTTCCGCCGCCAGGGCCGCCTGCCGTTCCTTGTAATGATGCGCCTCTTCCAGCATCATGTCCTTCACCTTCATCAGCCGGATCTGGGTCGATCTCTCGTTCTCGTCCAGCTTCATGGAGATATACTTGATATTTTCCTGCGCCTGCGGAATGATCACATGCTCCAGCGCGTTGACGCGCCTTCGGGTCTTCTCGATCTCCGCCGCCATGAGCTGGCAGGCCTTCTCGGTCTCGGCCAGACGGAGCATATCCGGAAGCACGTCGGCCAGCGACCGGACCGCGTCGTCCAGATCTCCGGACGTGAATGCAAAGCCGTAGGAATAAATGTCGTTCTCGTCGGCCGTCCTCGTCCGGTACTCGAACACCGGGATGTCCACGCTCATAACGTTTTTCCTGGAGGACTCCAGATAGACCTCCTGCTTGGGAGCCATCAGCGCCGTGTGGAGCGTCTCCTCGGACATACCGGCCTTGGCGATGACGAAGTTCCGGTTCGCCGCCAGGATGCCCTCCTCCACCTTCCGGCGCAGCTCCATATTTTCCCTGACCAGATCGAGGAACTGACGCATCAGCTCATCCCGTTTGTCCTTCAGAAGCTTGTGGCCCTTGGCAGCTGTCACGAGCTTTTTCTTCTGGCGCGTCAGCTCCATCCGGGTGGGGTTCACCTGTGTAGATGCCACTTCACGTCACCTCCTACTTTCCGTAGTACTGATCGAGGAACTTATCATCAATACGTTTCAGCTCGCTTCTGGGCAGAATGGACAGAAGCTTCCAGCCGATGCTCAGGGTCTCTTCGATGCTGCGGTCCGTCTGGAAGCCCTGCGATACGTACTCCTTCTCGAACTCGTCGGCAAATTTCGCATAGATCAGGTCGATGTCGGACAGAGCCGCCTCTCCGAGGATCGTCATCAGCTCCTTGGCGTCCTTTCCTCTTGCGTAAGCCGCGAAGAGCTGGTTCAGCGTGTTGGAGTGATCCGCGCGGGTCTTGCCCTCGCCGATTCCCTTGTCCTTCAGACGGGACAGGGACGGGAGCACGTCGATGGGCGGATTGATGCCCTTTCTGTAAAGCTCGCGTCCAAGGATGATCTGTCCCTCCGTGATGTATCCGGTCAGGTCGGGGATTGGATGAGTCTTGTCGTCCTCAGGCATGGTCAGGATCGGGATCATCGTGATGGATCCCTCCTTGCCCTTCTGGCGTCCCGCTCTCTCATACATCTGCGCCAGGTCCGTATACATGTAGCCCGGATAGCCGCGGCGTCCCGGAACCTCCTTGCGGGCCGCGGAGATCTCGCGCAGAGCGTCCGCATAGTTGGTGATGTCGGTCAGGATGACCAGCACGTGCATGTCCTTCTCAAACGCCAGATACTCGGCGGCGGTCAGCGCCATACGCGGGGTCGCGATACGCTCCACAGCCGGGTCGTTGGCCAGATTGATGAACAGGACGGTACGGTCGATGGCTCCCGTCTCCTTGAAGCTCTCCACGAAGAAGTTGGACTCCTCGAAGGTGATACCGAGCGCCGCGAACACCACGGCGAACTTTTCGTCCTTGCCTCTGACCTTCGCCTGTCTGGCGATCTGCGCCGCCAGCTGGGCGTGGGGCAGTCCGGACGCCGAGAAGATCGGCAGCTTCTGGCCGCGGACCAGCGTGTTCAGTCCGTCGATGGCAGATACGCCGGTCTGGATGAACTCGTTGGGGTAGCTTCTGGCCGCCGGGTTCATGGGAAGGCCGTTGATGTCCAGTCTCTTGTCCGGCAGGATCTCCGGGCCTCCGTCGATGGGACGGCCCATACCGTCGAACACGCGCCCCAGCATATCCTCGGACGCTCCCAGCTCCATGCTTCTTCCGAGGAAGCGCACCTTGCTGTTCGACAGGTTGATGCCGGTGGAGCTCTCAAAGAGCTGCACCATCGCGTCGCTTCCGTTCACCTCCAGCACCTTGCACCGGCGGGTCTCGCCGTTGGCCAGCTCGATCTCGCCCAGCTCGTCGTAGGTGACGCCCTCCACGTTCTGCACCAGCATCAGCGGTCCGGCTACTTCCTGTATTGTTCTGTATTCCTTCGGCATTTAGAAGTCCTCCTTTCCGCGCACGTCCTGGATCTGCACGTCCAGAGTATGCATGATCTTGTCATACTCCTCGTCCAGATTCTCCTCCAGCGTGTATTTATAACGTCCGATCTGTTCACGGACAGGCAGATTGATCAGTCCCTGCACTCCGGCTCCCGCCCTGAGCGCCTCCATGGATCTGTCATAGTATGCCAGCACCAGCCGCATCATGAGCAGCTGCTTCTTCAGCGACGTGTACGTGTCCACCTCATGGAAGGAGTTCTGATGCAGGAAGTCCTCGCGGATGGAGCGGGCCGCTTCCATCTTCAGGCGGTCCGGCGCGGACAGGGCGTCCATACCGACCATCTGCACGATCTCGTTGAGCTGCGACTCCTCCTGGAGCAGAGACATCATCTCCTGACGTCCGGCCATCCACTCCTCCGACACGTTCTTGTTGAACCATCCGGCGATATTGTCCAGATACAGAGAGTAGCTGGTCAGCCAGTTGATCGCCGGGAAGTGACGCTTGTAGGCCAGCGCCGAATCCAGTCCCCAGAACACCTTGACGATACGCAGCGTCGCCTGGGATACAGGCTCGGAAATATCTCCTCCGGGCGGGGATACGGCTCCGATCACGGAGAGCGCTCCCTCTCTTCCGTCCTTTCCAAGGTTGACCACATGGCCGGCTCTCTCATAGAACTGGGCCAGACGGGAACCGAGGTATGCCGGATATCCCTCCTCGCCGGGCATCTCCTCCAGACGTCCCGACATCTCGCGGAGCGCCTCGGCCCAGCGGGACGTGGAGTCCGCCATCAGAGCTACGGAATATCCCATGTCGCGGAAATACTCCGCGATCGTGATGCCGGTGTAGATGGACGCCTCGCGGGCGGCCACGGGCATGTCGGAAGTGTTGGCGATCAGCACGGTCCGCTCCATGAGGGACTTGCCGGTCTTCGGATCCTTCAGCTCCGGGAACTCGTTCAGAACGTCGGTCATCTCGTTTCCGCGCTCGCCGCAGCCGATGTAGACCACGATATCAGCCTCGGCCCACTTTGCCAGCTGGTGCTGGATGACGGTCTTGCCGCTTCCGAACGGTCCGGGCACGGCGGCCACGCCGCCCTTGGCGATGGGGAAGAACATATCGACCACGCGCTGTCCCGTGACGAGCGGCATGGTGGGCGGCAGCTTCTTCTTGTAGGGGCGGCCTTTACGGACCGGCCACTTCTGCATGAGCGTCACGTCCCGGTCGCCGTCCTTTGTGGACACCACGGCCACCACGTCCTCCACCGTAAAGTCTCCGGCCTTGATCTCTTTGATCGTTCCCTCTACGCCGTAGGGGATCATGATCCTCTGCTCCACCACGGCCGTCTCCTGGACCGTACCGATGATGTCGCCGGCCTCCACCTCGTCCCCGACCTTCGCCGTGGGCACGAAGCTCCACTTCAGATCGCGCTTCAGGGAGGGAACCTCCACGCCGCGCTTTAAGTTGTTTCCGGACACCTTCATGATGTCGTCCAGCGGACGCTGGATACCGTCGTAAATGCTGGTGATCAGACCCGGCCCAAGCTCCACGGACAGAGGCATCTCGGTGGATTCCACCGGCTCGCCCGGCCCGAGGCCCGCCGTCTCCTCATATACCTGAATGGACGCCTGATCCCCGTGCATCTCGATGATCTCGCCGATCAGACGCTGGGAGCTGACGCGAACCACGTCATACATGTTGGCGTCCCGCATTCCCTCCGCAATGACCAGAGGACCTGCTACTTTTTTTATCGTACCTTTACTCATTGAATGGGTTCACCCTCTTTCTATTCATTTCGCAGCTCAGTCCCCGAACAGGATATCCGAGCCGACGGCCTGTTCCACGGACTTCTTCACGCCCTCGATACCCGCGCCGGTATTTCCCGACACGCCCGGTATCTGGATGATCGCCGGAAGCACCTGCTCCCGGTATCTGTCGATCTCTCTGCCCAGCTGCGCCGCCAGCGCCTCCGTGATGTAGATCACGGCGTACTCGCCTCCGGCCAGACGCCGGAGCGTCTCCTCTCCCTCCTGAGCGTCGGATACAGGGCAGATGTCCAGACCAAGCGACGCGAAGCCGTAAATGCTGTCGTACGCGCCCATTACCGCTATCTTATACATACATCTCCCTTACCCTTTCCCGGATGGAATCATCCGATAAGCCGTTCTGCTTGCAGGTCAGGATGATCCGCACCGTTTTGATCTCGTTCTCTCTCGCGATCACATAGGCCACCAGCGGCCCCACAGAGAAGGGGTTCGTCTTCTGCGGGCGGATGGTCTCGATGATCCGATTGTCGCACCAGCGCTCGAAGGCGGACGGCGATTCCTTGATCGCCTCGGCCGCAGCCGCATATCCCGCGCCGCTTAAATATTCCGTCACAGCGTCCATGCCCGCCAGCGCCGCGTGCGCAAGCCGGTCGATGTCCAGACTCCCGCACGGCGCCAGCGCGCGCTTCATAAATTCCAGCGATTTTCCGGTCCTGCACGCGCGCACGGCGATCCGGATGTCGGCCACCGCCACGGTGGATTCCGCATAGTCCCGGATGATGGCGTCCTTCGCCGCTCTTCCGGCTTCCATGATCGCATCCAGCGTCGCCCGGTCGATGATCACGTCGCAGAGCTGACCGTCCCCGCCGTGCAGAAGCGCATCCACCGCCTCCTCGGCGGCCCCGCGCATATTCTCCGGAAGCGCCTGATAATCCTTTTCCTGGATGATGCGCGTCAGCTCCTCACCCGACAGCGGCGTGCCCTCATAGAAGATGTTCGCTCCGCTCTTCCCGGTGCACACCTCCTTGACGGCGGCCTTCAGGTTGTGGAACCAGTTGGGATAGGACAGCACGTCGAAGACGCTCATGTCCACCTGCATCTCCCGCATCGTCTCCCATATTTTTTCGCGCTCTCTTGTCAGGATCGCGTCCTGCGTAAGCGGCACGTCCGCGCCGCCCCATCCCCGTTCAGCCAGAAACCGGAGGCAGCTCTCGTGATCCCTGCACGCGATCAGCTGCTCGATGACGGACGCCGAGAACAGCGATACCTCCAGCGCGCGGATCCTCGCAACCGCGTAGGTAAACTTTGTTTCAGACAATGATAACCCTCCTTCTATGGCAACTATGCCTTTTACAAAAACAGGATCTCATTGACCCGGTCCTGCATCTGATCCCGCTTCGCGTCAAACAGGGCCTTCAGCGTACAATTCTCCTCGATGCCGCCATAGATCAGGACGAAGCCGCTCTCGATGTCCGCAGGCTCCCGCCTCAGAGTCAGGCTTCCGCCCTTCTCCTTCGCCGCCTCTTTGATCTTCTTCTCAAAATCCGCCGGCATCCTGTCAAGATCCGCCGCCGAGAAGCAGATCTCTCCGTCCTCAGCCAGCACATAGGTCTTCAATAATTTTTCCATCGTCAGGAAATAGCTTGCCGTATCCTCTTCCTTCAGGGTACGGTACGCGTCCGCGATCACATCCGCGATGATCTCCTGTCTCGTTTCGAGCAGCACGAGCTTTCTCTGCTGCTCCGCCGAGGAGGCGGCGCGCCCTTGCTGGTTTTCCAGAAACGCCGCGTCCCTGCCGGCCGCTTCCCGCTCCATGGAGTCGCAGGCCGCTTTTGCTTCCGCGAGGATCCTCTCCGCCTCCTGTCTGGCGGCTTCGGACCTCTCGCGCGCGGAGGCTTCGGCTTCTTCCTGAATCTGACTTGTAATCTTTTCCAATCCGGTCATTCTAAAGCTCTCCTCCTTACATTCCGTTTGGTTTTATGGCAGGCTGTGCGCCTACACTGCCGGGAGCGCAAGAATGGAGATCAGAAGAGCCAGGATGGCGTAGGTCTCGACCATGGCCGGGAACAGCATGGCCTTACCGAACTGATCCGGCTTCTTCGCTACGATGCCGATGGCCGCCACTGCGGTCCGTCCCTGATGCATAGCGGAGATCAGACCTACGATACCGATGGGCAGGCAGGCCGCCATGACCATAAGTCCGGTCGCCACGTCGAGCTCGACCGAGCCGCTTCCCAGCAGGCCGTATCTGGAGAGCGCCACGAACGCCACCAGAAGACCGTAGATACCCTGCGTACCGGGCAGAAGCTGAATGACCAGAACCTTGGCGAATTTGCTCGGATCCTCGCTGACGACGCCCGACGCCGCCTGTCCTGCCACGCCGACTCCGTACGCGGAACCGCAGCCCGCCAGAATCACCGCAAGAGCCGCTCCAAACAGTGCCCATCCATTACCAGTAATACTTGCCAACATAATTATTTTTCCTCCTTGATATCAATGTATTTGGTTTTTAAACGGAACGGCTCAAAGGGCGAACCGCCTCCCTCATAAAACTTCCCGAAAAACTCCACGTACTGGAGACGGCACGTGTGCACGTAGGCCCCCAGCAGGTTGATCCCCATATTGAACGAATGTCCGATGAGAAAGACCGCGATAAAGATGATCGCTCCCACAATACCGCTCCCGAACATACTTCCCATCTGGTTGATGACCGATGCGATGACTCCGGTGGCAAGGCCAAGGGCCAGAAGACGCGAATAGGAAAGCACGTCGCTGAGCCATCCGGTGATGTTGTAAAGGTCGTACGCTCCCAGCGCGATCCGGACGCCCGGATTTTTGCTGGATCTGCCCGAAAAGAGCAGGATCCCCACGGCTCCCGCGATGGCCGACCACTTGGCAGCCGCCGACATCGCCGCCGGAAATACGATCTGCTGTCCCGCGATCCCCGCGAACAGGTCCGTGGGAAGCAGGATCCCGATCAGTCCGATCAGCAGAAGGAACCAGAACACTACGTCGCACAGGAAATCCATGTATTTTCTGTCCCTCAGGCACATATAGCCCTTCATCGCCAGTCCGGTGAACAGATGGATCACGCCGAACAGCATGGAATAGATGAGCATCTTCATCGGCTCGTTCAGCGGGACAAACCACAGCGCCGGGATCGAGATCTTATGTCCGAAGAACGTCTCGGATACCACGTCGATGGCGTCTCCGAAGTATCCGCCGAACAGGACGCCCCACACGAGCGTGGACAGTCCGCACCAGAAGAACAGCTTGACCGACTTGCGGAAATCCCGGTCCATCCGAGGGAACTTCAGAAGCACCGTCCCGCAGGCGGCCGATACGATCAGACCGTAGGCCGCGTCGGACAGCATCAGTCCGAACAGGAACACATAAAAGATCGAGGTGATGAAGCTCGGATCGATCTCGCCTTTGCCCGGCAGGCCGAAGGACGCCAGCACGCCCTCCACCGACTCCGAAAAGCCGTTGTTGTGAAGCAGCACCGGGGAGTCTTCCTCCTCCGGGATCGCTTCCGTCTCCGCCGCCGCGCCGTAGCGTTCGGACATCTCGCGGACGATCCTGTCCGCCATGGCGGCGGGCACATACCCGCTGACGGCAAAAGTGCTGGCCGTCTGCGGCAGCTCTCCTAAGATCCGGTACTTCTCGGCGCGCACCCGGTAATAGTCGGATACGAGCCTGAGCTCCTGACGGCAGCCCGCACAGTCTGCGATCTCCTTCGCATAACCGTCCACCTGCTGCTGTACCGTCCGAATCTGCTCCTCCAACTCCTGGCGGTACTGCGCCGGAACCTTTCTGACCGGCGAGGCCGGTTTTGCGAATCCGCCGGCTCTCAGAGCCTCCTCCACCCTGGCCGCGTCCTTCTTTAAGCAGGTCACCGCCAGATACGTAAAGTCCTTGTCCGCGGAAATGATCTGGACGTCCACCGCGTCGGTCTCGGGCGCATGACCCGCGATCAGCCCGCATACCTGATGAATGTCCGCGGCTCCCGCCATCGTACCGATCAGGACCGAGGTCTTCTTTGTCCCGGAAAAGCTGACCGGGACCGTCAGCCCCAGCCACGGCGTCAGCGCCTCCGCCTGGGTCTCAAGCTTCAAAGCCGTCGCCCGTCCTTCCGCGATCTGCCGATCCAGCGAGACGATCCGGGACGCGGTCTTCATATAATTGTCCTGGTCCGCGGCCGCCTTCTCAAACAGCTCCTTCTCCACCAGCGGCTTTCCCGCCAGCGAGTCCAGCATTCCCTTCTTTTCCGGCGCGTACTGCTGTAAGATCTCAAGCGCCTGATCCGCTGTCTGCGCCCTTCTCTCAAAGAGCGCTCTCTGGCTTCCCACATCCTGCTTTTCGCAGATATCCTCGTCCTCCAGCCGGATGTCGATCTCTATGGCTCCGATTTCCTGCAGACGTTCCAGGATCGCTTTCCGGTCTTTTTTCAGCGCACAGAGATTGATCCGCTGCATCTGCACTACTGCCATATTCACATCCCTCCTTTTCTCTCCGTTCTCATGTCTACACCAATGCTGCAATGACGGCCCGGACCGCCTCCTGACGTCTCGGAGCGATCAGCTGGCGCAGCGCTTCCGCCTCCTTGCCGGCCTCCGCCTTCGCCTCCGCCAGCCGGTCTTCGCCGGCCTTGCGGGCTTTTTCCTCCGCGTCCAGACTTCCGGCGCGTATCTTCCGGAGAGTCTCCTCCTGCATGCTCTGGGCTTTCGCCCGGGCATCCGCCAGAACAGACGCCGCCTCCTCATCCGCTTTCCGGATCAGGCGCTCCGCGTTCTCCTCCGCTTCTTTGACAGACCTCAAAGTGTCCTCTAACACATTTTCACCACCTTATTGTTTATTTTTTTCAGTTTCTTTTCCTTTTCTTAGCATTTTATCACAACAATTTTGCACTTTCAACCAAAACGGTCTGTTTCGTTAAAATATTGACAAGTATTGATATATTGTTTCCAATATCCGACTGTATTTGGCGGCGCATACGCAAAAGGAGGCCTTTTCCGAAAAAGCCTCCTCTCTTCTCCCGTTTATACTTCCAGGCAGATCCGCCGCCCGCTCTTCTGATACGGCGTCATCCGGACGCCCGCCGACGTGAGCATCCTTCTCGACGCAAGGTTGGCGGGCGTGCCGCCGTATTTGTCGTCCGCGTAGACCAGCTCCGCGATCCCCGCCTGGATGATCGCCTTGGCGCACTCGTTGCACGGAAACAGCGTCACGTAGAGCTTCGTCCCCTCTAAGCTTCCACCGCGGTAATTGAGGATGGCGTTCAGCTCGCTGTGCGTCACGTAGGCGTATTTGCTTTCGCACAGATCGCCCTCCCGGCCCCACGGGTACTCGTCGTCGTCGCATCCTTTCGGAAATCCATTATACCCCATGGAGAGGATTTTATTCTCGCTGCTGACGATGCAGGCGCCCACCTGCGTGTTCGGGTCCTTGGAGCGCATGGCCGCAAGCTGCGCGATCCCCATAAAATACTCGTCCCATGAAATGTAATCCGTTCTCTTGCCGCTCATAGCTCCTCCTACTTTGTCCCGAAGATCCGGTCGCCCGCGTCCCCCAGGCCCGGCACGATGTAGCCGTGCTCATTCAGACGCTCGTCCAGCGCGCCCACATAGATATCCACATCCGGATGCGCCTTCTGCATCCGCTCGACGCCCTGCGGAGCCGCCACGATGCACATGAAGCGGATCTTCCGGACGCCCTTCGCCTTCAGCATCTCGATGGCCGCCACCGACGAACCGCCCGTGGCCAGCATGGGATCCACCACGAACACGTCCCTCTCGGCGCAGTCCTGCGGCAGCTTGCAGTAGTACTCCACCGGCTCCAGCGTCTCCTCGTTCCGGTACAGGCCGATGTGCCCCACCTTGGCGGCCGGGATCATGGTCAGCATCCCGTCCACCATGCCAAGTCCCGCCCGGAGGATCGGCACCACCGCCAGCTTCTTTCCCGCCAGCTCCTGAGCCGTCATATGGCTGATCGGCGTGTCGATCTCCACATCCTTCAGCTTTAAATCCCTCGTCGCCTCGTAGCACATGAGCATGGCGATCTCGCTGATCAGCTGCCGGAAATCCTTGGATCCCGTCTCCCTGCGGCGGATGATCCCAATTTTGTGCTGGATCAGCGGGTGATCCATAATCGTTACTTTTGACATATCCTTTGTCCTCCTATGATCTGTCGGTCACATCGATCTTCTGATGCCCCGCCGCTTTCAACAACCGGTTCATGATCGCCTCCCCGAGCCCCGGCGCCCGGAAGGACTCCGAGTAGATGGCCTCCACCCCGTCCTCGTCGAACTCTCTGAGCACGGCGAACAGATGGCTTGCGATGGAAAGCTCGTTCTTTCTCGTCCCGATGCATTTGACGTCTCCCTTTGGGTAGCGCCCCTTTGTCTCCTCGGTGCAGATGATCCCCACCCGTCCCGGGCGGTCTGCCTGCTCGTTAATATAAGAAACGACCCGGTCCACCGGCCCCTCCACGATCTTCAGATCCGCTCTGGGAGCGTAATGGCGGTATTTCATGCCCGGCGCCTTGGGCCGGACTCCCGAATCGTCAGAGATCAGCCCCCGGTCCATCCGCGCCTCCCCGAGAACCGCCTGCACCATCTCCAGAGAAATGTACCCCGGACGGAGGATCGTCGGGATCTCCTCCGTCAGATCCACGATGGTGGACTCCAGCCCGATGGAGACGGGGCCCCCGTCCAGGATCATGGGGATCCGCCCGTCCATGTCCTCAAAGACGTGCTGCGCGGTGGTCGGGCTCGGCCTGCCCGACGTGTTGGCGCTGGGAGCCGCCACATAGCCGCCTCCCCGGCGGATCAGTTCCAGCGCGATCCCGTCCGACGGCATCCTGACCGCCACCGTCTCAAGTCCTCCGGTCGTTCCGTACGGCACGAGCTCGTTTTTGTTCAGGATCATGGTCAGCGGCCCCGGCCAGAACGCTTCCGCCAGACGCCTCGCGGCGTCGGGAACCTCCCGCACGATGCGCTCCAGATGCTCCATATCCGCCACATGGACGATCAGAGGGTTGTCCGACGGACGGCCCTTGGCCTCGTAAATCCTCCGGGCCGCCTGCGCGTCCAGCGCGCTGCCTCCCAGTCCGTAGACCGTCTCCGTCGGAAACGCCACAAGCCCTCCGGCCCGCAGCGTCTCTCCCGCCCGCTCCATGACCCTTTCGTCCATGGCTTCTCTGTCTATCTTCACAATCTCTGTCCGCACGCTTCGTCACCCTTGCTTTTGTAGTCTTGTTCCAGTGTAGCATCACGGCGCGAAAAAATCAACGTTCCCATTGCCCTGCGGAAAAGTATTTGTTACAATAAGGTTGCTGTCCGCGCAGCGGCTGCGCGAGGCTGCGGACAGCGCCTGCAGGCGGCGCGGGAAACGCGCCCACATAGAAGGGAGCAGCACCATGTTAAAGCAAGTGTCTATTTATGCGGAAAATAAAAAAGGGACCGTACAGAGCATCACCGGTCTTCTGGCAGATCAGGGGATCAATATCCTAGGCTCTGTCATCAACGACGGAGCCGAGTACGGCATCATCCGGATGGTCGTATCCGACCCGGAGAAGGCCGCGGCGGCGCTGCAGAGCGCCGGTTATCTGTGCCGTCTCATCGACGTTCTGGGCGTCGAGGTGGAGGACAAGGTCGGAAATCTGCACAGTCTTCTGACCGCTCTGGCGGACAGTAACGTCAGCGCCGACTACATCTACCTCTCCTTCAACCGCGATTCCGCCAAACCGATCATGATCCTCTACACCGAGGATATTTTCGAGGTGGAATGCTGTCTGAAGTCCAAAGGCTTTTCGCTCCTGTAAGGGAGCGAAAACCCCTAACGGGCGTTCAGGTATTCCACCACGCCCATGGCCACGGCCCATGCCGCCCGGCTCTGGTATCCGTCGTCCTGAAGCAGCTTCGCTTCCTCCCAGTTGGACAAAAATCCGCACTCCACGATCACGATCGGGACCTCTGTCTTCTTCAGCAGATAATAGCTCTCGTTGGCTTTCGCCTGCCGACGGTTCTCCGGATCCAGATAGTCGACCAGCTTCCCCTGGATCGTCTCCGCCAGTCTCTTTCCTTCCTCCGAGTTTCCATAGTAAAATACCTGCGCTCCGCTCACATATTCCTCGTGGTAGCTGTTCTGGTGAATGCTGACTGCGCAGTCCGGCTGCGTTTCGTTGATCAGCGCGCAGCGGTTCTTCAGATCCTGTACCTTCTTATTGGAAGCGCTCTCCTCATACAGTCCCTCGTCCGACTCCCGCGTCAGGATCACCTCCACGTCCTGACTCTCCAGGATCGCCTGCACCTTTCGGGCGATCTCCAGATTGATCTCCTTTTCCAGCGAATCGTCCACTCCGATCTTGCCCGGATCCTTGCCCCCGTGTCCCGGATCGACCACCACCGTCCGTTTTCCATCCGCCGTCTCCACTCTGCTTCCCGACGCCTGACGCCAGCCCTGCCCTGCCAGCGCGAAAGCGCACAGGATCAGCGCCACCGACATCCATAACTCCAGCTTTCTGTTTTCCAACGCAAAAACCGCCGCACATACTTTGTACAGTATATGCGGCGGCTTTGCTTCTATGCAGGAGGGCTGCGCGGCGGTTCAGCACGCGCCATTCAAGGAGCCGCGCTGACGCTTCCGGCTGCCTGCCCCCAGTTCGCGACAGTTCAGCACGCGCCATTCGCAAAGCCGCGCTGGCGCGCTCCCCGCCGCTGCGCGGCTACCTTTGCTCATGAGCTGGCGCTCCCTCAGCCGTGAGCAACAGGGCAAAATTCGTGCAAGCACGATTCGGTCCTGTCTCTCACGGCTGGCTACCTCCAGTTCGCGGCAGTTCAGCACGCGCCATTCGCAAAGCCGCGCTGGCGCGCTCCCCGCCGCTGCGC
>JAUNHB010000014.1:33471-42791 GCA_030524125.1 Eubacteriales bacterium
GGCTACCTTTGCTCATGAGCTGGCGCTCCCTCAGCCGAGAGCAACAGGGCAAAATTCGTGCAAGCACGATTTTGCCCTGTTGCTCTCGGCTGGCTGAACTGTTGTCAATTTACGTATTTCAAAATGACGTCCCAGATGGTCGCGCGCTCGTAGCCAAGCCGCCACGACGCTACGCCGGCCAGCTCGTACTGTTTGATGAGCTGCATCTTGTCCTCGATGGAGGTCTCCTCCTCCATCCACATCTGGTAGGTGCTTCCCTCGTAGTCAAACTCCACGTAATACTGGTGCGTCGTCTCGTCCCACACCTTCTCGGCCTCGTTGTTGGTCACCTTCTGATCCGCCGCGTCCATGCCCAGCGCCTCGCTGCTCACCGAACCGTCCACCTCGGTCTTCCAGAACCGGGTGTAGAACGGGACCGCGTTGATGACCTTTTCCTTCGGAACCTCCTTGAGCGTGTTCACGATCCCCTGCTCCACAAAATCGTGGGACGCCACGGAGCCCGCCTCCTCGGATCCGGAGTAATGCTCGTCGTAGCCCATGATGATCACATAATCGGCGAACACGCCCTGCTCCGCCCGGTCGTAGTGATCCGTGGACGCCGTCGGCACATAGTTGTCCACCGACAGCACGATGCCGTTGATCCGGCACATGATGGACAGCTCCCGGATAAACTGCAGGTACGCTCTCGAGCATTCCTCCGAGATCGTCTCAAAGTCCACGTTGATGCCGTCCAGCCCGTACTGGATGGCCGCCGCCGCAAGCTGGTTCACCAGTCTTTGCCGGCTGGACGTTCTGGACAGCGTCTCGTAGGTGCTGACGCCCTCCTTGAAGTTGTCCACCAGAGCCCAGACCTCCAGGCCCTTCTGATGCGCGTAGTTCACATAGGACTGGCTGGCCAGCGAGGAAATATTCCCTTCCGTGTCCTCGATGGAAAACCAGGTGGGCGAGATCGTGTTCAGCCCCTTGGCGTCCGCCACCTTGTTGAGCAGCTGGTCGTTGGCCTCCTGATTGGTCACCATGTGCCACGACAGGTTGATCTTATAATCCTTGGAAATGCTGGTGTACTCCGGCTCCTCAAACTCCGGCTCCGCGATCTCCGTCTGGGATACCGCCGAGATCCGGTTGTCCTTCACATAGCCGATGTATCCGTCGGAGGTCAGCACCCGAGTCCACTCGTCGATCTCCTCCGGCTCCTCCAGCACGTACATCGTGTCTCCCTTGGGAACCTTCGTCAGGATCGGGCTCTTGATTCCCGCCTGGTACCGAACCGCGCACGTCTTCTGGGCCGTCACCACATCCTTTGTCCCGAAGCTCGTGACCACGCGGACCCGGTTGGGCTCCTCCCAGTATTCATAAGTCAGATTCGTATATTTCTGGATGAAATCCAGCGCCACGTAGGCTTCGCTGCCGTCCGCCCGCAGGATCACATAGTCTTCGCTCTGCTGCGCCTTCGCCACCGTGTACTCGCTGCTTCCCAGATCCACGCTGACCAGCTCGGTGGGAAGCGCGTACAGATAGAGATTTTCCGTGGAGTCCCAGTAGAACCGGGAGTTGACGTACTGATAGACCGTCTCCACATTCAGGTAGACCCGGCCGTCCACGAGCCGCGCCTTATCTTCCACCAGACTGTCGTCCACGATCACCGCCATATCCTCCGCGCCGGACAGGCCGAAATACTCGTTTCCATCCATCATCTCCTTGGAAGGAGAATATTTTTCATACAGATAGCTTCCCGCCAGAAAGCCGCCCACCAGGACGGCAAGCGCCAGCGCGATCAGCACAGGAAGCGCTCTTGGATTCAGCCTGCGCCGTCTCCTTCTTCTTCTGGGCCTTCTGGCCCGTTCTGTTCTCTCGTCACGCTCTTCTCTTGTCATTCACGTCCTCCAGACTCTTTTATCTCCTGTGTCCGGCGAAACCGGCCGCCGGCACGCATGATTTTTCGCCCATATGCATAGTATAACACAAGACCACCGATCCCACCACCACAAAATCCCGGACATGGACAGACTTTTCCGCCCTCTCTTTTCCTGATCCTTTTACCCTGATGGCCCTGCCGTCTTTTTGGCAATGCGCGCACTCTTACAGAAGAAAGTCGTGTGATATATTATAACCGCGCACACCGCTTTTGCTTCACATCCCCCCATATTCTTTGAAAAACAACCGGAAACTTTCACAGAAACGTGAAAAGATTCAGATAAATAGACTTACAGTTTTATTATACATACAACCCCCGTTTCCGCAAGGGGTTTTCACAAAAATTTCAGATTTTTTTCCTTTATTTCACTACTCTGCGCACTTTACATATTTCTGATTTTTGTTTATACTATAACAAAATAAAAAGAATTCGCAGGTTGTGATTGCATGAAAATAGAAAAGATCAATGAAAACAAAATCCGATGCATCCTGACGCGGGACGATCTGGAGCTGCGGCACATCAAGCTCAGCGAGATCGCCTACGGGACGGAGAAGGCGCGGTCCCTGTTCCGGGATATGATGGAGCAGGCTTCCAGCCAGTTTGGGTTCGAGGCCGACAACATCCCTCTGATGATCGAGGCCATCCCCATGTCCAACGAGTGCATCATTCTCGACATTACCAAGGTCGCCGATCCCGAAGAGCTCGACACCCGCTTTTCGCGGTTTTCCCAGCCGTCGTCAGACGCCCCGGAGGAGCCCCAGCGCGATTTCCTTCCGGACGGAGCCGACGAGGTTCTGGATCTGTTCCAGAAGCTTCTGGAGCATCGGCTGAAAAATACGCCCAAGGAAAACCGGGAGCAGCAGGCCGAGGCGCTGGCAAACGAGCTGGATATCCGCAGGCTTTACGGATTCCGCAGGCTCGATCCGATGATCGAGGCCGCCAGAGTGCTCAAGGGGATCTACCGCGGCGAGAACCGTCTGTACAAAAATCCCGACACGCTGGAATACCAGCTTGTGGTGACCAAATCCGGCCACACGCCCGAGGAGTTCAACAAGGTGTGCAACATCCTGTCCGAGTACGGCTCCAACGGAAAGTATTCTGCGGCGGGAGAGGCCTATATGAAGGAGCACTATCCGCTGATCATGGACGGAAAGGCTCTCCAGGAGCTGGCAGAGCTCTGATGAAAGCAGAAACGAGGCGCGCCCGACGGACGCGCCTCTGCAAAAAAAGAATCCCGCAGCGCAGGATTCTTTTTTTACGCCGTTTTTACTCGGCTCCAAGAAAATTGTTCAGTCTGGCAACCAGAACGTCCGGATCGATCCCGTGCACCATCGCGGCTTCCTCCAGACTCTCCGCCTGTGCGGACGGGCAGCCGACGCAGTGCATTCCCTCTCTCATGAGGATCGGAATGATGTTCGGATCTATCTGTACCAGATCTGCAATGATCATCTCTTTGGAAATCTTGCTCATACTCTACAACCTCCTTATCGCTTAACGTAGACAGCCCCATTATAAGGCTATTTACTTGCAAAATCAAGGGGATATGCTATAATAATATCCGTATAGACGTTACTATTCACAGCCGATATGGATCTGCGGACAGACTCGTCATGCTTGCATGTAAGAGGCTGGCGGCAGATCCATATCGAGCCTGCGAAGCAGGAACTCCGCCCACATAAGCAGTCTTAGCTCCGAAGGAGCGGGACTGGAGCCTCGCAGAGGCGACGAGTGCGCATGGGGGCGGAGGGCTGTGAATCGCAACAGTGTAGCGGCGGAGAGCGCGTCAGCGCGGCTTTGCGAATGGCGCGGGCTGAACGTCCCGCATGCATCATGCGGCGCGGCAAAGGCTGCTGCATACAATTTCATAAGGTGGAGGGATGTATATGGATTCAAAGCGCTATATGATCTCCGACGCTGCGAAGCTGGTGGACGTGGAATCCCATGTTCTCCGTTATTGGGAGGACGAGCTGGAGCTGTCCATCGGGCGCAACGAAATGGGGCATCGCTGCTATACAGAAGATAACATCCGAATGTTTCACCGCATTAAGGATCTGAAGGAACAGGGATTTCAGCTGAAAGCCATCAAAGTACTTTTGCCGGAGGTGGAACAGGGCCGCACGCCGCCTGCGGTCATTCCGGAACCGGAGCCGCCTGTCAGCGACAAGATGGAGCAGTTTCAGGTCATTCTCGGAAAAGTCGTCTCCCAGGCCCTCAAGGCCAATCAGCAGGAAATGGGCAAGGAACTGAGCCATCAGGTGTCCACACAGGTCGTCAAGGAAATGGATTATCTGTTCCGGCTTCAGGAAGAACGGGAGGAGACGCATTACAAGAAGCTGGACGAGCAGATCCGCGCGTCCCAGCAAAAGCAGATCAAAGAACGCAAGCCCTTCTTTCTCGGAAAGAAACAGGAGAAAAAACCGAAGGAACCAAAAATAAAAGCGGTAAAGGAGAACAGGACGGCGGACGGCCGCCGGAAGCCGTGGTTTTTCGCCCCCCGGACCGAACACCAGCCCGAATGACTCTCCCCGCAGACAGGATTATGCGTCCGCCCTGTGAAGGGCGGACGTTTTTTGTGCGGAACCGCAGAAATCACCGTCGCCTACTGCGCCGGATCCGCGCCGCCATCCGTATGCTCCTGAATATACCGGATCGCCGCGTCGTTTGCCGTATCAAATTGTTCGCCGTAAAACCCATGTCCGCCGCCCTCGATCGTGATCAGCTCCGCAGACGCATACTCCTCTGCCGCCCGCTCCGCATAAGAGATCGGCACAATGCCGTCCTGATCTCCGTGGACGATCAACACGTCTTTCTGATAACCGGAAATCTCCGCATAAGGATCCATATCGAAAACATCCGTATAGTAGATCCGTCCGACACTCACTCCGAAGATGCTGCTGGTTTCCGGGATTTGAGACATATCCGCATACCGCTCTCTGGCGTCGTCCGGAATCACAAGCGCCGGATAAAACAGCAAAAGCCCCTTCACGTCCTCCGGCCTTTTGGCCGCCAGCATGGCCGCCACGAATCCTCCCTGACTTTCCCCCATCAGAAAGAGATTCTCATTGTCCACAAATTCACAGTTCCGCAGTCCGTCAAGCACCGCTTCCATATCGTCCCGCTCCGTCAGGACCGACATCTCCGTGACCGCTCCGTCGCTTTTACTGTTCGGCGAGCCGCCGCAAAAATCAAATACATATGCGGCAATTCCATGCTCCGCAAACCTTGCCGCATCACTTGCTGTCCACTGATAGCTGGAACCGAAAGGATGACCGATCAGAACCGTGGGATAGCTGTCTGTATTTTTCGGAAGATAAAATTCCCCGTAAATGCGAAGGCCATCCCGTTCAAATGGCAATTCATAAATTTGGTATGCTTCTGTTTCAGACAGGAGCTCCATTGTTTCAAGCTGTTTCTTTGTCGTCATTTCCATCTCCTTTTCTGTCTCGCTGATTTGAGTGATTTCCTGTTTTGGCAGCTCATTTAATGTACTCGCTGCCTGACCGGAAGCACTGCCGCAGGCAGCGGCCGCTGATACGATTCCTGAAACACCCAGGATGACCGCTAATCTCTGAACGCATTTCATCTTTTCGATATTCCTCTCTCAGATACTCTTGATCGTCCGCCATTTTCCGCTGCGGTACCGCCACAGAAATGCTCCGGACCTTGCCAGCCAGTCCATTCCCATGGCGATCCACACGCCGATGATCCCCAGATCCAGCACAATGCCAAACAAAACGGCAGAGCCAAGCCGAAACACCACCATGGACGCGATGCCTACGATCATCGTAAAGTTTACATCCCCGGAGGCGCGCAGGCTGTTTGCCAGATTGAAGGAGGTCGGATGAAGGGCAAACGCCAACAAGTTGTGCATGACGATCAGGATCGCGGCATAGCGCAGAGTGACTTCTGAAAGATTGTAAAACTGCAGCACAAAGGGCAGGGAAGCACATACGCATACGCCTAAGATTCCCGTTGACAGATAGGAGATCTTCATCAGCTTTTTGGTATAGCTCTGCGCCTGATCCGGATCCCCTGCGCCGATGCACTGTCCCACCACGGTGATGACCGCCAGATTCACCGCATTGACAACCACGATCGCAATCTGATCGATACTGTTTGCAACTCCATTGGCCGCGATCTGCTCTGTGCCAAACATCGAAACGATACTTGTGACCATCACGCGCCCCAATGCAAACAGCCCGTTCTCAACCCCGTTCGGCACGGCGATCCGCAGGATCCGTCCCAAAAGCTCGCTCTCCCATGTCAGAATATTTTTCCACAGCAGCGAGATCTGGCTGCTCTTCTGAAAAGCCAGCGCTGTCATCAGGATCGCCGCGACTGCTCTGGAGATCAGGGTCGGAAACGCCACTCCGGCCACGCCGGCGTGCAGGATCTGCACTCCGGTGAAATCTCCGATGATGTTAATCGTGTTCATCAGCAGAGAGACATACATCGTCATGTTTGTTTTTCCCTGCGAGCGGAACAGGGCTGCCGATGCGTTGTAAATCCCAAGAAACGGGAAGGAGCACGCGGTGATCGTAAAATAGAGGACCGCCGCCTGCATGACCTCTGCATCCACCGAGCCGAACAGCAGATGCAGGATCCCGTATCGAAGAGTCAGACACAGTATCATGATTCCGAGCGCGATCAGCGTGGAGATCATCACCAGCTGTCCTGCGGATTTTTCTGCATTTTCTTTTTGTCTTGCCCCCAGATACTGGGACACGATCACGGCTCCTCCGGTAGATATGGACGTAAGCACTGTGATCACAAGATAATTTACCATATCCACCAGCGCAACGCCGGATACGGCCGCTTCTCCTGCCGACGAAACCATCAAGGTGTCCGTCATTCCGACCATCATCGTCAGAATCTGTTCAATGACAAGCGGAACGAGCAGCCGCTTCAATGCCTGATTGGAAAACATCCTGCACACCTCTTTTCCTATTTCCCAAAATAATCCCGAATCTCCTGCATTCGATTCACCTGCTCCACATGGAATGGACATCGGGAATCGCAGTGTCCGCATCCGACGCAATCCTCCGCCGTTTTCTGCAGATTGTTGTAATGGCTTCTTGCCAGCTCGTCGCCGGCCTGACTTAAATCATAATATTTATTGATCAGTCCCACATCCAGACCGACCGGACAGGGCTGACAGTGGTTGCAGTACACACAGACTCCGGCAGCCTCCTGAGGCGTGAACGTCCCCAGCACAGAATAATCTCTTTCTTCGGGAGAAGCATTCACAAATCCTAAAATACGTCTTAAATCGGCGCAGTTTCTCACACCCGGCAGGACGGTCACAACTCCCGGTTTATCTAAAGCATACTGAATACACTGATACTCAGTCAAAGCCTTTCCGAAGGGAGAAGTTTTCGCACTCAGAAGCTGCCCGCCTGAAAAAGCTTTCATGACGGAAATTCCGATGCCTTCCGCCTCGCAGCGACGATACATCGTCTGCCGTTCTTCCACGCCTCCGATTGCATATTCCCCTTCTTTTTGGTAATCGTATGCCGGATTGATGCTGAACATCAGCATATCCAGAATCCCTGCATCCAGCGCTTTGTGCACCACGCCGGGCGTATGAGAGGACAGGCCGATATGGCGGACCGTTCCCTCCTCCTTTAACCTCTGAATATAATCCAGAATACCGTCCTTTAACACATGCTGTAAATCTGCTTCCTCGTCGAGACAGTGAAGAAAGCCAAAGTCGATATAATCTGTTTTGAGCGCGGTCAGCTGCCAGTCTACCGAACGCTTAATCGTTTCCAGATTCGTTGTCCAGCCATATTTGCCGCCGTCATAGTTTGCTCCAAAATGAATCTGGAAATAAACGTCCTTTCTCCGTCCCGCCAGCGCCCGCCCGAAGGCCGGAAACGGATCTGCATCTGCCGAGGCCATGTCGAAATAATTGATCCCATTTTCCAGAGCCATGGTCATGGTTGCCTCTATTTCCCTGTCGCCGGCTGTGCCAATGGAACTGGTTCCCAATCCGAGTACGCTGATCTGTTCTTCTCCACGGGGCAGTTTTCTATAATCCATTCTGTTTGTCTCCTTCACATTCTATTTTCCATACAGAAACGAGGAGAGCGCGAAGCCTGCGCTGCTCCTCCTGTATTCACCGTATCTTCAGATTATAATCCGGGTTTCACAACCGCCTTCAAGATCGGATCGCTCTCTGTGGTAAGCCGTTCAAATGCTTCCTGCAGCTGCTCCAGCGGGAGGATATCCGTCGCAAACTGCTCCGGAACGATCATCCCTCTTGCGATCAGATCGATGGTCTCCTCAAACTCCTGTCTGGTGCAGGACACGCTGCCGTGGAGCCGCACCTCGTGGAGCACTGCCTGATTCATGGAGAAAGCCACCGTCGGATCCATGGAGTTGCCGATCATCACAACCTCCCCGCCGGGTTTCACGCTGCTCACGCAGGTCTGAAGCGCGGCGTCCGCCCCAACCGCTTCAAAGGCCACGTCAAAGCCACCCTCTGTGGCCTCCAGCATCTTCTTTTCCGCTTCCGGATCATTTCCGTCGAAAAACGCATCGAAAGCGCCGCAGGCTTTTGCCTTTTCGATTTTCAGGTCATTCACCTTCGACATTGCCACATAAGCGGCGCCGGCTCTTTTTGCAAGACATCCGATCATATGGCCGATGATTCCGCTTCCGGAAACCAGCACCTTGCTGTGAAGGCGAATATCGGAATGCTTCACCGCGTGGTAAGCGACCATCAGCGGATCGATCAGCGCGGCCGCCACATCCGACACGGTATCCGGAAGCTTATAAGCATTTTTCGCCGGTCCGACAAAGGTTTCCGCGTATCCGCCGTTGCACACGAACCCGATATAATTGGTTCCGTTCACATCCCGGCACAAATGTTCCAGACCGGCTTTGCACATATCGCATTCTCCGCAGTACAAATTCGCCCAGAACACGACCCGGTCGCCGATCTGAAAATCGCTGTCTCCGGGATCCGTTATGACGCCGCAGAACTCATGTCCCATCACGAAATCCTCGCGGTCGCCCTCATACCATCCACGGCCCGCTTTCCACATATGGACGTCGCTTCCGCAGACGCCGCAGGCAGATACCTTTACCTCGATCATCCCCGGCCTCATTTCCGGAGCCGCTACTTCTTTCACCACAATCTTTCCCGGGCCGGCAAGAACGCCGGCTTTCATCATTTTCTGCATCGCTGTCTCTCTCCTCTTGTCTTTATCTCTTCATCTCGTAAATCAAATAGTCCAGCTGATCCAATAGCTGCTGCTTTCCGTGAAGCTGATCCAGCAGCTGAGAGCGGCATCTTCGAAGCGTTCTGATGCGTTCCTCCTCTGTGTCCGTCTTGCTTTCCATGTCTGTGGTAAAGTCTTTCAGCTTCTCCATCGACATCCCGGCTTCCAGAAGAAACAGA
>JAUNHB010000084.1 GCA_030524125.1 Eubacteriales bacterium
CTCCCCCCATGGTTCGCGATGATCTTCCTGCAGGTTTTCAGGCCGATCTGCGTACTTTCTATGCGGTTTTCTTTGTCACGAACGTAGTTCGTGACAAGGATATGCAGCATATCCTTGCGCTCCCTCGCCCGGACGAGCAGCGGCTTCGCGGGATCTCCGTATTTCCGGAGATTCGACACGAGATTATCCATGACCCGCTGCATATATTCACTGTCCACCTGTACGCTTCCGGACAGCTCCTCGATCTGACAGTCGATGGTTCCTCCCTGATCCTGCCAGTCGAACAGCTGGCCGTTGCACAGATCCTCCACCAGTTCCTCCGACGACAGGCTCCGAAGCTGAAGTCCTTTCTCCTCTCTGCCGTACACAAGAAAATACTCAAACAGCCTGTCCGACACCTTTTTCATCTGAAACGCCTTTCTGCGGCAGTATTCCAGATATTTTCCAAGCTGCTCCTCGTTCTCATAACGGCGCATGTTCAAAAGCTCCAGATAGCCGATCAGAGACGTCAGCGGCGTTCGCAGATCGTGGGACATGGCGGTCACCAGCTCCATGTTCGCCTTTTCGGCCTCCGCCTTCATCTGCTGTTCTTCCAGCACGCCGTTTTTCAGAGCCTGGATCCCTCTGGCCAGCGTGGTGATCTCATCATTCCCCCGGATGGTGATGGGATACTCCAGATTTCCCGCTCCCAGCACTTTCAGCTCCTGCTCCAGCCGGTTGATATAGCGGATCTTGCTGTGGATCAGGAGAAACAGAACCAGCACAAAGACGACGGCCCCCGACGCATACATGGCGATATCCACCCAATACATGTAGCGCACATCCAGATAACACTCCAGCTCCACCTTGATGGGCGTCCCGTCGTAGAGCTGCAGGTCATAGTAGGTCGTCTCATAGATCGTTTCCACGACCGGCTCCTCGCTGTCATCAAAGGATTCAGTCATGTACGGGCCCAGCAGCGTGTCCACGTCCCGGTAAAACATCACATAGACGTCCCTCTGCTTCTGGACCCAGCCGATCAGAAGCTCGATATTGTCCTCCGTCACCTTTTTGTCCTCGATGAACGCCTGGAGATTCGCCAGCGTATCGGACGTTTGCTTCTCGTAATTTTCTTCCGTATATGCCCGCTCGAGGGCCCACTGAAGGGATGCGTTCTCTGCGATCCGCGCTGTCAAAAACGCAGCCGCCAGAGCGACCGCGCACATGAGGATCAGCTCCAGTGTCAGCCGACTCCTCCACTTCTTCTTTTCAACTGACACAATAGCCCCTTCCCCAGATATTCTGAATGTAAGATTCTCCGCCGCGCTCCAGCTTTCTGCGGATATTCCGGATGTGCACCATCACTGTGTTTCCGGAATTTGGGAGAAACGCCTCTTTCCACACGGTCTCATAGATCTCCTTCACCGAAAAAACCTTTCTGGGATTGGAGATCAGCAGCAGAAGGATCTGATACTCCATCTCCGTCAGAAGGATCTTCTCTCCGCCCGCCTGCACGCTCTGCAGCTCCCGGTCGATCGTGATGTCCCGGTAAAAGACCAGATTTTCAGCCTTTTCCTCTTTTCCCTGATAGACCTTATAGCGCCGGATCAGCGCCTTGACCCGCGAGAGAAGCTCCATATAGGAAAACGGCTTGACCAGATAGTCGTCCCCGCCCGCCGAAAAGCCCTGAACCTTGTCGTGTTCTCCCGACTTGGCCGTCAGAAACAGAATCGGCACGTTGTTGTTTTCCCGGATCTTCGTACACGCCCAGATGCCCGTCTCGCCCGGCATCAGGATGTCCAGCACCACCAGATCCGCCTGATCCGCCTGGTCCACCGCCTCCTGCGCGTTGCTCGCCTCCAGGATCCGGTATCCTTCTCCGGAGAGCATCATCCGCAGCACTTCCCGGATCTCCGGCTCGTCGTCCGCCACCAGGATCGTCTGTTGTTCCGCCATCGCCGCACCTCTCCTTTCTCTTTTTTCCAGTGTAACATGTACTCCCGCAAAAGAGAAAGTCCTCCCGGCCAGAATTAAGATTTCTTAAGACTTTTCCGCCGGCGCGCGGCAGAAGCTCTCAGAGCGCCGACGCCCCGTCTCCGGTCTCCATCACATAAAACTCCGCCGTCCTGCCGGTCCGTTCCTTATAGTTCCGGCCCACCTGCGTGATAAATTCATTGACCGCCCGATCCTCCACAATGCTGATGGTGCATCCTCCGAATCCGGCGCCCATCATGCGGGAGCCCAGCACGCCGTCCACACCCCATGCTTCTTCCACCAGAATATCCAACTCCGGACAGGACACCTCGAAGTCCTCCTTCAGGGAGAGGTGGGAAGCGTTCATGAGCTGTCCAAACTCGTGGATATCCCCTTTCTCCAGCGCCTTCACCGCCTGGATCGTCCGCTGATTTTCCGTCACGGCGTGACGCGCCCTGCGCAGGCATACCGGACGGCGGATCATCTCCTGCACCTGCTCAAACACCTCGGCCGTCAGCTCGCTCAGATTGTGGATCGCCACCACGCGCTGCAGATCCCGCAGCGCCTCCTCGCACTGGGCGCGGCGCTCCTGATAACGCTCATCTACCGCCAGACGCTCCTTCGTGCTGTTGATGATGATCATTTTTTCATGCGGCAGCCGAAGCGGCGCATAAATATAAGAGAGATCGCTCGTATCCAGAAAGATCGCGTTGTTTTTTCTTCCCATGGCGATGGCGAACGGATCCATGATGCCGCAGCTCATGCCGATATACTCGTTTTCCGCAAGCTGCGCAAACAGCGCCACGTCCACCATGTTGACGTCCGGAAGCCCCATCACATCCCTGAGGATCAATCCCGTCACCACCTCGATGGACGCGGAAGACCCAAGCCCCAGCCCCTTTGGAATGTCTCCGTAGTAAAACAGATCCAGTCCATGAGAAATCTGAAAGCCTTTTCCCAGAAGCGTCCGGATCACTCCCTTCGGGTAATTGCCCCAGCCGTGCTCCCGCTTCCAGTCCAGATCGTCCAGCGGGATCTCCAGCACTCCTTTTTCCGGATAGTTCATGGAATACAGACGAAAAACGCGGTCCGCCCGTCTGCGCACCGCCGCGTAGGTTCCCATCGTGACGGCACAGGGAAATACGTGACCGCCGTTATAATCCGTATGCTCCCCGATCAGATTGACTCTCCCGGGCGCAAAATAAATGTCGATCCTGCCGCCCTCGCCGTACACCTGCTGAAATTTGTCCACAAACTGCTGTCTCATAGCGTTCTCCCTCACAGTTTTCCCGGAAACGGAATGATTTTGGAATATCATAGCATATTTTGTCGTTTTTGTTAACAGCTTTCTCACATTGACTTTTCTGTCAGTGGTGGTTACAATGAAAAAGTGGCAGTTCAGCCGCGCCATTCGTGCAAGCACGATTTCGCCCTGTCACTCACGGCTGGCTGAACTGTTGCGAAGAAAACTATTTTTCATTAAGGAGTATAGACACATGTTGGAATTTTTAAAAGTCATCCTTCTGGGGATCGTGGAGGGCATCACCGAATGGCTTCCCATCTCCAGTACCGGGCACATGATCCTGGTGGAGCAGTTTATTCATCTGAACGTCACCGATGAGTTTCTGGAAATGTTCCGGGTGGTCATCCAGCTGGGCGCGATCCTCGCCGTAGTCGTCCTGTATTTTCCAAAGCTGTGGCCTTTTTGCAGTCCGAAAAACGGCTGGATCAAAAAAGACACCTGGGTTCTCTGGTTCAAGGTGCTGGTGGCCGCGCTTCCGGCGGCTGTGATCGGTCTTCCCTTCGACGATCTGCTGGATGAGATGTTTTACAATTATCCGACTGTGGCCGTCACGCTGATCATCTACGGCGTCCTCTTCATCGTCGTGGAAAACCGAAACCGTGGGCGTCGTCCTAGCACCTCCTCTCTCGAGGCTCTCGGATGGTCCACCGCTCTTTTTATCGGCATTTTTCAGATCCTGGCGCTGATCCCGGGCACCTCCCGGTCCGGCTCCACGATCCTCGGCGCGATCCTTCTGGGCTGCTCCCGGTATGTGGCTGCGGAATTCAGCTTCTTTCTGGCGATCCCGGTCATGTTCGGCGCAAGCCTGCTAAAGCTGGTCAAATTCGGATTTCACTTCACCGGCTATGAAGCCGCGGTCCTGCTGCTCGGTATGGCGACGGCGTTCGTGGTGTCCATCCTGGCCATCAAATTCCTGATGGGCTACATTAAGAAAAACGACTTCAAGTCCTTCGGCTATTATCGTATCATACTCGGACTGCTGGTCCTTGGTTACTTCCTGTTCCTCGGATGATCGCAGGGAGTAAGCGGATCCATGCATGAACGGCGGGACGGCGCGTCCGCAAACTACAGAGGAGACCTACCATGTACAGAGAAATTGCAAAACTGATTTTATACCGCGATCTGGGACCGGACAGTATTCTGATGAAGCTTGGCTCAGTGTTTGAGGATTTCGAGCTGAGCCGGGCCGGAAAGGCCGAGCTCACCACGCGCGTCTACGAACAGATCAAGGCCATTCTGGATCTGGCTACCCAGTACGGCTTCGACAAAAACCTGTGGCACAACTACCTGACCTTCCTTCTTCTGACCAACGAAAATTCCTTCAGCATGACCAGCGAGAAGGTGGGGGCCAACGACGGCACGGTCAACCATTTTGCCAGATCGGACTTCGCCGTGTTCAAACGGCTGTTTGACTTTGATTTCTCCCGCATCGAGGAGGCGCTGGAGATCGACTGCTTCACCACCATCTGTCATTACCGGGCGATCCCGAAGAACGAGCATCGTTACAACCGTAATGTAAGCGAGAAGGTGCGCTTTGTCAGCGAGCAGATCGCGCAGGCCGCCGACGCCGGGGAGATCTTCCGTATCGTGACGGATTTCTACGCCGCGTACGGCGTGGGGATGTTCGGCCTCAACCGGGCGTTCCGCATCCGCCATCTGGAAAACGGCGTCGAGTTTCTGCCCATCAACAACACGGACCGGGTCGTACTGGACGATCTGATCGGCTACGAGATCCAGAAAAAGAAGCTGACCGACAACACGGAGGCGTTCCTCAAAGGGCTCCCCTGCAACAACGTCCTGCTCTGCGGCGACGCCGGGACCGGCAAATCTACCAGCATCAAGGCGCTGCTGAACCAGTACTACGATCAGGGTCTTCGCATGATCGAGATCTATAAGCACCAGTTTCAGGATCTGTCGGCCATCATCAGCCAGGTAAAAAACCGGAACTACCGGTTCATTATTTACATGGATGATCTGTCTTTTGAGGATTTTGAGATCGAATATAAATATCTGAAGGCCGTCATAGAGGGCGGCATGGAGACCCGGCCGGAGAATGTGCTGATCTACGCCACCTCCAACCGCCGTCATCTGATCAAGGAATCGTGGAACGACCGGAACGACATGGAGACGGAAAACGGCATGCACCGCTCCGACACCATGCAGGAGAAGCTTTCCCTCGTGGCGCGCTTCGGCGTCACCATCTACTTCGGAAAGCCCACCCCGAAAGAATACTTCACGATCGTGAAGGAGCTGCGCAAGCGCTATCCGTCCATCACCATGAGCGACGAGGATCTGTGCGCCGAGGCCAACAAGTGGGAGTTAAGCCACGGCGGCATCTCCGGCCGGACTGCGCAGCAGTTTATCAATTATATGGCGGGAATGGCGGAGTAGTCGCCCCCACCCGTAAAACGGGTGGCTCGGGACGCGGGCTATAAGCCCGCCC
>JAUNHB010000015.1 GCA_030524125.1 Eubacteriales bacterium
TCAGTTGGTAGAGCACCTGACTCTTAATCAGGGTGTCCAGGGTTCGAGCCCCTGGAGGCGCACGCAGGAGCACTGTTTTTGGGACGTAGGGCCCGGGGGCGGTGTTCTTTTTTGTACAACAGGAAATTCCTCCGAATTTCCTGTTGTACAAAAAGACACTCCGCGGGATCGCACTGCGGCGGATCGGAATCATGTCGCTTAAGCGACCCGCCGCAGGCGGAGAATCCTGCGTGGCAGGATTCTTTTTGGGGTTTCGGGAGATTTGGAAATATTTAGTGACAGTCAGGCCGGGAATCTACCCGTTCCGGCGTATCAATTTTATAAGCTACAGAAATAGCCGTTCCATCTTTGCCAGAGACAGGAGCGGCTATTTCTTATTTTTCTTGGTTTTCCAAGTGCCAATAGCAGACGTGCTTATTCCGGTATCTTTACAAAAGCGATAAGGAGTAATCCTCATATCTTTGCAAAGCTTCTCAAATATTTCGTACAAAGATTTTTTATGCGAGTATTTCGTCAAACGCCTCCACAAGCGCCCGCACAGACTCTTCCGTGGTGGCCCAGCTGGTGGCCAGGCGGACGACGATGTGCTCTTCGTCGGGCTTCTCCCAGAAGGAGAAAGTCGTGAAGCGTTTCAGCCGTTCGATCTGCGCGTCGGTGAGCAGGAGGAACTGCTGATTGGTGGGGGATTCCAGATAGAAGGGACAGCCCTTTTTCTTCAGCCCGGCCTTCAGAAGCTCCGACATGTCGATGGCATGGCGGCTCAGCAGAAAGTACAGATCGTCGGTGAACAGCATGTCGAACTGGATCCCGAGGAGCCGTCCCTTGGCCAGCAGCGCGCCGTGCTGCTTGACGCGGGTCAGGAAATGCCGGGGCGCGTTGCTTTTCGGGAAGACCACGGCCTCGCCGCAGAGCGCGCCCACCTTTGTGCCGCCGATATAGAAGACGTCGCAGCAGCGGCACAGATCGGAGAGTGTTACGTCCGTGCGGTCGCTCATAAGACCGTAGCCCAGACGCGCGCCGTCCAGATAGAGCGGGATCTCGTAAGCCTCGCAGATGGAGGACAGGTGCTCCAGCTCCGCCTTCGTGTAGAGCGTGCCGTACTCTGTGGGATGGGAGATATACACCATGCCCGGAAATACCATGTGCTCATGGTTGGGATCCTCCCAGAAGGCGCGCAGACTGGCTTCCAGCTCCTCGGCGAGAATCTTGCCTTCGTGGTGAGGGAGTGCGAGCACCTTGTGACCGGTAAACTCGATGGCTCCGGCCTCGTGCAGGCTCACATGGCCGGTGGCCGCGGCCGCGACGCCCTCGTACGGGGCCAGCATGGAGTCGATGACGACCTGATTGGTCTGCGTTCCGCCGGTCAGAAAATGAATATCGGCCTGCGGACACTCGCATGCCTGACGGATTTTTTCCTTTGCGCGCTCGCAGTAGAAGTCTGATCCATATCCGGACAACGGCTCCAGATTCGTCTCGATGAGACGCGCAAGAATCTGGGGGCAGGCGCCCTCCTGATAATCGTTTTCAAATGATAACATGTCTTTCTCTCCTCGTAAAACGGATGTTTCCTGCGGACTGGGCGCCCGTGGGATGGTACGCCGACACGCAGCGGTTTTTGCCGCCGCAGGGAAAATCCTGACTGTATCCAGTGTATCATGGGCGGGAAAAATGCACAAGAGCTCGCCGGTGCGGCAAGGCGGCGGAGCATGATCTGTATGGCTGAGTGACTGCCAATACGGCGTCTGGGACGTGCTTTTCCTGATTTTTGTACAGAGACATCGTCAGATTGCATAAAAACAATGTTAAAAACTCGTAAAAGATGACGAATTGCCTAAAAGTCCATTGACAAAACCAACGTAGGGTGTTAGGATAAGCACAACAACCAACGTAGTGAAAGAAGGAGGAGTTTATGAAGGTCAGGGTGTTAAGCATTTTACTGGCGGCGGTATTGGCGGGAAGTCTGTCAGGGTGCGGAAGGTCGGCGGAAGAGACCTCAACTTCGGGAGAAAGTGCATATCAGGAGATCGAGCTTGTCATGGCGGTCAACGGAACGGATATTCAGATCGACACGCAGGTGGCGGAAAAGTTCGCGGAGCTGGTGGCGGAGGCTTCCGGCGGGAGCGTGACGATCTCCGTCTATCCCAACGATCAGCTGGCGGGCGGAAACGCGTCGAAAGGAATTGAGATGATCGCAGGCGGAGGCGTGGATCTGGCGGCTTACGCTACCAGCGTGCTCTCGGTCATCGACCGGCAGCTCGGCGTGGGAACGCTGCCGTGGATCTTTGATGATTACACGGATGCGAGAACGATCATCGACAGCACGGGCGGCGAGTATTATGCGGAAAGACTGTCGCAGAAGGGACTGACTTATCTTGGTTCCTTCCACAACGGATTCCGGCAGATCAGCAACAGCAAGCACGAGGTGAAGACGCCTGAGGACGTGAAGGGACTGAAAATCCGCGTTCCCGGAAGCGAGGTCTACATGGGAGTGTTCCGGGAGTTCGGAGCGGATCCGGTGGCCATGAGCTGGAGCGAGGTGTTCACGGCTCTCCAGCAGGGAACCATCGATGGACAGGAAAACGGCGTGAGTATTACCGCATCGGCCAAGATGCCGGAGGTGCAGGACTACATCACGATCTGGAATTATGTGTACGACAGCGACCTGATCATTGCAAATTCCAGCGTCTGGGAGAGTCTGGAGCCGGCCACGAGAGAGCTTCTCGAGGAGAAGGCGAAGGAGGCCTGCGACTGGGGAAGAGACCAGCTGGAGCAGGAAGAGGAAGCGCTCCTGGCGGAGTTTGAGGAAAAGGGAATGACCGTCACGAGACTGACGGAGGAAGAAATGGAGCCCTTCCGGGAAGTGGTGAAGGATTTCAAGGCGGAACTGATCGAGAGCTACGGCGAGGAGGCGTGCAGCGCCTTTCAGATCACAACGGAATAAGGAGGAGAAGATGAAAGTATTTGATTGGATAGAAGAAGGGATCTGCGCGGTCTGTATGGTCGTCATGACGGGCCTGACCTTTGCAAACGTAGTATCCAGGCATGTGTTCAGCGCATCCTTCTCCTTTTCGGAGGAGATCACGACATACCTCTTCGTACTGCTCAGCCTGATGGGAACGGCCATCGCGGCCAAGAGAAGGGCCCATCTGGGACTGACGGTGGTGACGGATCTGGTGGATCCGAAGATCCGCAGGATCATGCTCCTGATCGGATATGTGCTGGCGGTGGCGTTCTCCGCGGCGATCCTCTGGTTCGGCGTCCTGATGGTGAAAAATCAGATCATGCTGGGACAGAGAACGGCGGCCATGCAGTGGCCGGAATGGATCTACGGTTCGTTTGTACCCTTCGGCGCGTTCTTTGTGACCGTCCGGTTTTTGCAGGCATTAGTAGAAGAAGTGAAGGGAAAGGAGGCCTGACAGGATGATAGCAGCAGTTTTATTCCTCACATTTGCCGTTTTGCTCTTTATCGGAGCGCCCATCGCGGTCTGTTTGGGAGCGTCCAGCGTGGCCACTATGCTGATCCAGGGGGCGGGACGTCCTCTCGAGGCAGTCATGAGCAGTCTGCCGATGATCGTGTCGGCTTCCACAAGTAAATTTGTTCTTCTTGCCATTCCGTTTTTCATACTGGCAGGAAATATCATGGAGAAGGCGGGCATCTCCGAGAAGCTGATCCGCCTGGCGGAGACTTTCGTAGGACACAGAAAGGGCGGCATCGCCATCGTGTGCGTCATCGTATCCTGCTTCTTCGCGGCGATCTCCGGATCCGGTCCGGCGACGGTGGCGGCCCTCGGCGTCATCCTCGTACCGGCCATGATCAAATCCGGTTATTCCCCGGCCTTCTCCGCGGCTCTGATGGCGGCGTCGGGAGCTATCGGCGTGGTCATCCCGCCGTCCATCACCTTCGTCGTGTACGGGTCCATCGCGGATACGTCCATCGGAAGCCTGTTTATCGCCGGCCTCCTGCCCGGTATCCTCATGGGAATCGCGTTTGCCATCTGCGCCAAGCTCGTGGGCCGCAAATCGGAGCTCAAGAGCCTGCCGAAGACCACTGGCAAGGAGCGCTGGAATGCATTCAAGGACGCTTTCTGGGGACTTCTGATGCCGGTCATCATCCTCGGAGGTATCTACGGAGGCGTATTCACCCCGACGGAAGCGGCGGCGGTGTCCGCAGTCTACGGACTGGCGGTAGGAGTCTTCGTCTACCGTAAGATCAGACTGAAGGAATTTTGGGCGATCCTGATCGACTCGGCCTCCACGACGGCCACGATCATGTTCATCACGGCGGCGGCCAGCCTGTTCGCCTACGTGCTGACGAGAGCCAAGCTGGACGTGGCCATCAGCTCCGCGCTGGAGAGCGCTACGGGAGGAAGCACGATCGTATTCTTCCTGATCGTGAATGTCATCCTCCTTATCGCCGGATGCTTCCTCGACTCTACCTCGGCGCTGTACATCTTCACGCCGCTGTTCGTACCGGTGGCGCAGGATCTGGGCATCGATCTGGTACACCTGGGCGTCGTGATGATCGTCAATCTGGCCATCGGACTGTTCACGCCTCCGGTTGGAGTGAACCTGTATGTGGCCTGCGGAGTCGGAAACGTGGATCTCAAGCAGATCTCCAGAGCGATCGTACCGGTGCTGATCGCCGCGCTGATCGTCCTGATGATCGTAACCTACATACCCGGCATTTCGTTGCTACTAGTATAAGGAAGGAGCGTATAAAAGATGAAAAATACAACGGTAAAGGAGCTCAGAAGACAGTGTATCGAGCTCAAGAAAAAAGTGATCCATATGATCTACAAGGCGCAGTCCGGGCATCCGGGCGGCTCGCTCTCGGCGGCTGATTTTGTGACGGCGCTGTACTTCCGGGAGATGAACGTGGATCCGAAAAATCCCAGATGGGAGGACAGAGACCGGTTCGTGCTCTCCAAGGGCCATGTGTGCCCGATCCAGTACGCGGCGCTGGCGGCCAGAGGCTTTTTCGACGAGTCGGTGCTGGAGACGCTCCGCAAGGAGGACTCGATCCTTCAGGGGCATCCGGACATGAAGAAATGCCCGGGGATCGACATCTCCACCGGATCGCTGGGACAGGGACTTGCCTGCGGCGTCGGCATGGGCATCGCGGCCAAAAAGGATAAGAAAGACTACCGGGTGTTCGTGGTGGTCGGAGACGGCGAGTGTCAGGAGGGAGAGATCTGGGAGGCGGCCCAGACGGCCAACAAGTATCAGCTGGACAATCTGATCGTCTTCGTGGACAACAACAACCTGCAGCTGGACGGGATCACCGACGAGGTTATGCCGAACCTGAATCTCGGCAAAAAATTCGAGGTGTTCGGATTTGAGACCTACAACATCGACGGACACGACATGCAGCAGATCGTGGATACGCTGGATCGGATCCGCATGACGAAAAACGGAAAGCCAAAATGCATTTTTGCCAACACAGTCAAAGGAAAAGGCATTTCTTATATGGAAAACGAGTGCGGCTGGCACGGCGTCGCGCCCAATGACGAGCAGTACGCGCAGGCCATGAAGGAGCTGGATGAGCAGCTCGCAAGCTGCGGCTGAGTCAGCGGAAAGGGAACGGTGGAAAATATGAGCGAAGTAAAGAAAGCGACCAGAGACGGCTTCGGCGACGAGATCGTGGAGCTTGGAAAAAAAGACAACGACATTTATGTGGTGGATGTGGACATCGGAAAATCCTGCAAGACCGGACAGTTCCGGGCGGAGCTGCCGGAGCAGTATCTGAACGTGGGGATCGCGGAGCAGAACGCGGCGGGCGTGGCGGCCGGACTGGCCACCTGCGGAAAGATCCCGTTCGTGGTGACCTACGCGGTCTTCGGCTCCCTCAGAATGTGCGAGATGATCCGTCAGGAGATCTGCTATCCGAAGCTGAATGTGAAGATTGCCTGCTCTCACGGCGGCGTGACCCCGGCCAACGACGGAGCCAGCCACCAGAGTATCGAGGACATGGGAGTGCTGCGGACGATCCCGAACATGACGGTCATCATGCCCGCGGACTACTATGCGGCCAGAAAGCTTGTGAAGGCGGCGGCCGAATTTGACGGGCCGGTCTACCTGAGATTTACGAGGGACGCTGTGCCGGTCATCTACGACGAGAATGCGGAGTTTGAGATCGGCAAGGCCAACAAATTAAGAGAGGGCTCCGACGTATCCATCATCGCCAACGGGGACACGGTGAGCATCGCGCTGAAGGCGGCGCAGGAGCTGGCGGCGCAGGGCGTCGAGGCGAAGGTATTCGACATGCACACGATCAAGCCGCTGGATAAAGACGCGGTTATGGAGTGCATCCGCGACACCGGAAAGATCATCACGGTGGAGGATCATAACATTATGAACGGCTTGGGCAGCGCGGTCAGCGAGATCGCGGCCGAGGAGGGCAACACGGTGGTCAGAAGGATCGGCATACAGGATCAGTTCGGCCAGTCCGCGCCCTATGAGCGGCTGCTGGCCATCAACGGGATCACGGTGGAACATATTGTAGAGACCGCAAAGAAGCTTGCGGGGAAATAGAGGAGGAAAAAAAGATGCTGGATTTTGACGGACAGGTAGTGATCGTGACGGGGAGCGGCTCCCCCAAAGGAATCGGAAGGACGATCGCCCGCACCTTCGCGAGGCAGAAGGCGGCGGTGGTCATCGCCGACATGAACGAGGCCGGAGTCAAGGAGACCGTGGAGGTGATCTGCGCGGAGGGCGGAGAGGCCATGGGCGTGGTAGTCAACGTGACGGACGAGGCGTCCGTGCAGGCCATGGTGGACGCTGTTATGGAAAAATACGGACGGATCGACGTGCTGGTGAACAACGCAGGCATCTCCCAGAAGGTGACCGTGGAGGATATGACGCTGGCGGACATCCGTAGGATCTTTGAGGTCAACATGTTCGGACTGTTCCTCTGCACGCAGGCATGCATGAAGCCCATGCGCGCTCAGAAATACGGACGGATTGTCAATCTCTCCTCCGTGTCCGGAAAGCGGGGCGGCGGCGTGTTCGGCGGAGCGCACTACTCGGCGTCCAAGGCGGCGGTACTGGCATTTTCCAAAAACCTGTCGAGAGAGATCTCCGCGGAGGGGATCACGATCAACAGCGTATGCCCGGGTCTGATCAACACGGAGATCTGGAAATCCCTCCCGAAGGAGGATGCGGACAAGGTCATCGACGGGATCCCCATGGGCCGTCCCGGCGAGACACAGGAGGTGGCCAACGCCATCGTGTTCCTCGCTTCCAAAGAAGCTTCCTATATTACAGGTGAAGAAATTGATATCAACGGCGGTTCTCACATGGACTAACCAACCTGAGGAGAAACGCGAAGACCAAAGACCCCGTCGACTGCCGCGGGGTCTTTGGTATCGGTAACAAAAGTAGACGGGCGAAGCCCGGAAAGCCGGCGAAACGGACATGGGAAAATAAAGGATGGATAAGGCGCAGATACAGACGAAACGGCGTTCCTTCCGTGAGAAAAAATGCTGCAGTGAATAGACAAAATGTGACGATTGTGATAGTATGTAGGATATAGGGCAATCCGGTAAGGAAGTGATAGAGATGGGTGACATCAGTTATCTGAAGAAGGTGAATAACAGGTCTGTCGTGCAGCAGGTCATCGACTGTCTGACGGAAGCGATGCTCAACCGGCAGCTTCGGCCCGGGGATAAGATCCCGACGGAAGCGGAGCTGGCGGATAATCTGGGCGTGGGGAGAAATTCCATCCGGGAGGCGGTCAAGATCCTCGTCTATCTGGGCGTGCTCGAGATCCGACGTGCGGAAGGGACCTTCGTGTGCGAGGGATTTTCGGAGAGTATGATCGACCCGATGATCTACGGGATCATTCTGGACAAGGAGGATTCCTACGCGAACCTGATGGAGCTTCGCGAGATGATGGAGGTGGGCGTCATGCAGCTCGCCATGCAGAAGGTACAGGAGGATGAGCTGAAGGAGCTGAAGCGCAAGCTGGACCGGATGCACGAGGAGATCCGGAAAGGGCCCGACAACGTGGAAAATGCATTCTGGGCTGACAACGATTTCCATGACACGATCTCCGATATCGGGAAAAATCCGCTGGTGGACAAGATCAACCAGGTGGTGCGCACGCTGACCCATTCCATGCGGCTTGCGACGGTCCGCACCATGATCGAGACCGGACAGGGAGAGGAGCTGTATCAGGCGCACGAAAATATATACCGGATGATCGCGCAGAAGGACACGGAGGACTTAAACGAGGCCGTGAGAAATACGTACTTTATAGAAAAGCTGGAGGACTAGGCGTCCGCCAGCTTTTTGATGATTCCGCACGCTTTATAACGGACGAGAGGGTAGGGCTCCACGGGGACGCCTTTTTCTCCTGCAAGGCGGAGGATGTGGGTCAGAGCGGGGTCTGAGAGTGCGTTCTCCGCGGCCAGAACCTTCCACGGGACCCGGCGCAGGAGGACGCGGGTCGCCTCTCCGATGCCCGGCTTGACCAGATTGATGTCGTCGACGCCGAAGCGGGCGGCGATGGCGCGCACCTCATCGACGCCATGGACGGGCGCGCCCGCGTCATCCGCCGGTTCGCAGAGCCTCATACCCGCGCCGCCGGAGAGCGCCTGCGCGCCTGCGTCCTCCGCCAGTTCGCCGTGTCCCGCACCCGCGACGCCATGGACCGCTTGTCCGTCCACATCGCCGCCCGCCGCGCGGTTCCCGGAAAATTCCGCCTCGATGGCATGGATAAATTCATAGGACAGGTCGGAGTCCCGCAGATTCTCATAGTAGACGGCCCCGTGGAAGTCGTCGGGGCCGATGATGTCGTCCCGCAGGAAGGTGCGGCTGATCAGGCCGGAGACCGTGGAGTTCAGGCAGGAGCTGGGGATCAGGATGTCCTCGTGCGTTCCGCAGAGAGCGGTCACGTTGGCCGGGTCGGCGGCCACGGCCAGCTCGGGAGACACGCCGGGCCAGTCCGACACGGCGGCCCGAAGCTCGTTCAGGATCGCGCCCTTTCCGATCCAGCCGTCCACAAAGAGAAGATCCCCGGCGGGATGGCGGGCCAGCAGGTATTTCATGGCGTTCTGATCGATGCCCCGTCCCCGGATGATGGAGATGGAGTAGTGGGGGACGCGGACGCCATAGACCGCGTAGATACAACGTTTGAGCAGGATCCCGATGGGGATCCCGGCCCGGGCGAGAGACACCAGCACGACGTTTTTTCCGCGGGCGTCCATGACCTTCCGGGCGAGCTGTTCGACGGCGGCTGCGGTGGGGCGGGCATAATGCTTCAGCGCCTCCCGGTAAGCCTCCATGTAGGACCCGGACGGAACGTACTCGATGGGAAGCATCTCGCAGTAATGCCGGCCGCTCTGGATCTGCCGTTCCCGTTCCTTTGTGGACTGCGGTTCCACCAGTCCCGTAATATCTTTGAGCAGAAGGATCACGTCCTCCTCGCTGTATGAGCTTCTCAGGATACACACCACCTTACAAATACAATATTTTGATTTCCGCAGTCCGCGAGGGCGTTCTGCAGGGAGTTTCCGCCATCTTCGCCGACGGAGGGCGCGTCGGTCACGATCAGGACGAGATCGTAGGCCGCCAGATCGTAGATCCAGGTGATCCGCTCCCGGTCGTACAGGCTGCGAAGCTCGTAAGCGGCGTGGAGAGGATAGTCCTCCCCGGTCCCCGGCTGGATCGGGCTTCTGGTGGTGGAGTGGCACCGGACGCACCGGCCCGCCCGCTCCGCCTCCCGCGCCACGAAGAGCGCCGGATACATGCATTCCTCCGTGCCGAGCACAAGGATCCGATCCGCAGAGGAGCCCTCGATCAGAGGGCGGACGGATTGCCAGAGCTGCCCGCAGGCCAGCCGGCAGGAGTCCCCGTCGGTGAAGACGCGGGGATCGACCGCGCCTGGAACCGTCAGCTCCCGGATGGGAAGGGAAGGCGCATCCGTCCGACATGGGAAGGAAGTCCCGTCTCCCGCCGCGCGATCCGCACGGTCCGTGTAGCCGTCGTGGCAGGTCTTCAGAAGATAATGAAGCGCGATGCCGCGGCTGTCATAGCGCGCACGCGCCTCCGGATCCATCCCGTTTAGCAGTGACGCCACGGAAAACGGCGGACAGCCGGGATATTCCCGCTCCATAATGTCGATGATGTTCAGGATCGTATTTCCCGTGGTGACCTCGTCCTCCACGAAGACGATCCGGTCCGCGCCGCCGCTTCGCAGGATCCGGTCGGGAGCAGTCCGCACCAGCCGCTGCTCTGTGGCGTGGCTGTGCGTCTCGGAGAAACAGAGATACTCCGCTCCCGGAACGTCCTCGCGGGTCGTCTGGAGATACCGGCTCTGAAGCCGGACGGCCAGATGCGCGCCGATGGCGGTGGCCGTCTCCGCAAATCCGACCAGGAGCAGACGCTCCTTCGGGTAAGCCCGCCCCACCAGATCCGCCAGCTCATCGAACATGGCGAACGCTTCGGACGGCTTTACCGGTACATGTTTCCCTTGAAGCCGGTTGACGACCAGATATTTACGTTTGGTATTATTTTTTCGTCGGGCAATGCCGACGAGTTTGTTTTCTGTGTACATGCGTACCTCCCGGGAAGCTGGGGTTCCATTGGTTTGACGGGTCGGGACGGCTGCTGGCGCACGCCGTAGAGCTCTGCCAGCATCAGGATCTTTTCGGCCCAGTTGCTGTGGGTTTTGTATTCGTTCATGCGGGTGCGGTCCGCGCTGCCGCGGACGAGGGAACCGGCACCGGGATCCCAGCCGAGGATCGCCCGCGCGTCCTCAAGATCCTGCCGGGACACCTGACAGGACTGATTTACCAGGGGGATCTGGCGGGGATGGATCACGGTCTTGCCGATAAAGCCGCACAGACGGTCTCCGGCCAGCTCGCGCCGGAGACCGGAGGCCCAGCGGTCTCCGTCATAGTATTCCCACACGGGGCCGGACACGACATAATCTGTCCCGAAGACCGTGACGATGTCGGCGAAGATGTTGGAGACCGGGCGGATGTCGTGGATGGATTCGTCCGCATGACGCCGGAAGCCGAAGAGGTGGCACAGATCGTTCCCGCCCACGCGGATATTCAGCACCGGTTCGCCTGCGGCGTCCAGCTTTTTTTTCAATGAATACAGAAAATCGGCGCGGCTGTCAAGCCGGATCAGGTCGGGGCTTTCCAGAATGGGCATCATATAGATCCGGCGGCCATACTGCCGTCCGGCTTCGAGGACGGCTTCGATGTACGCGTCCGCGTTTCCGGTGGAAAATTTCGGAAGGATCCATCCGGCGACCAGCTCTCCGGCGCTTCCCAGACGGTTCAGAAGATCCGGGATCTGCCCGGCGTTCCGGACGCGGATAAAGATGTTCGGAAGATAGAACGACCGCTGCCGGGAGGCCCTCTGCACCTCGGATAAGGTCCGGATCAATGTGAGCTCGGCTTCCGCCACATGGTCGTCCCCGATGGTATCTTCCAGACAGAGAGCGAGAGAAAAGCGGCGGCCGAAGCGCTCCTGTATCAGCGAGGAGGCGACGCTCCGGTTGTCCGCCGGACAGTACAAAAGCGCGCCTACGCTGTAATAAATCATATCATGTTTCATGGGGTACTCCTTTACGGGCTATTATAGCATCGACGCGGATAAATAGATAGTCAATTTTTGCGGGATGTGCTAGAATAGTAGCAACCGGGCGGCGGCTCGTCCGCGGAGGGAGGATATGGCGATGACGGCGGAGGGATGGACGACGAGGCATAACCAGATGAAGATTTCCTCGATGGAGGGCTTTGCAAACGTGCGGGGAGGCTTCTTCGGAGGGCAAAAGGACGTGTGTTTTGTCCGGGCGCTCGGAGTGAGCGGGGACTATGGGCGCGAGGTGCTCCGGATGGATGGTCTTCTGCGCGAAAGGGCGGCGGCCGGACAGTGCGGATACCGCCGTGTGACGGGGCTTCCCCGGCTGACGTCCGTGGAGGACGCACAGCGGTACGGAAGCGCTTTCCGTCAGCTGAAGGACAGCGGTCTTGCCGTCACGGAGCGGACGGCCGGGGACGGGGAGCTGCAGCGGATCCTGGGGAAAGCGTGCCGGCAGGTCGCGGCGCTTTACCGGGAGACGGGAGAGAGCGTGACGGAGTCCATGGAGAACAGCTTCGGAGCCAAGCTTTTGTACTGGTTTGACCGGACGGAGCCGGATCTGCCTTCCTCGTGGAGCCCGCGCCTGTCGGTGAAGCTCGCGGCGCAGAATATCACGAAAAAGCAGGAATATCTGTTTTGCTATATGCTGACGCTGGTCGGGACGGACGTGCTGCTTCTCCAGAGCCGCGGAGACGTGGACGGCCAGATGGACGCGCTGGGACTGTCCCGGAAGCTGGCGCTGGGGGAGTTCCGCGACGTGCAGATCCCGGAATTTTCGGAAAATTCGGAGCTGCCGGAACGCACGCCGGCGGCCGGGATGGAGCCTCCGCCAGCGGCTGCCCGACCGGGCGGAGCCGGAAACAGGATCCCGGCGTCGTTCCTCCGCCGCCCGGAGAGAGACTGCCGGGATGCGGGGCGGCGGCAGGCGGCAAAAGCTCCGCCTGCCGCCGCAAGACCATCTGTGTCTGCGCCCGCCCGGTCCGGCGGGACGGAAGCCCTGCGGCGCGAGATGGAGTCCGAGGAGCTGGCCCGTCTGGCCGCTTCGGTAGTCATGATCGCGATTCACAATGGGCGCAGGGAAGTGGTCGGCACGGGCTCCGGCATCATGATCGGGAGCGGCGGATACATTTTGACCAACCACCATGTGGCCAGCGGCGGCCGATACTATTCGGTCCGGATCGAGGATGAGGAGCAGACATGGATGACTGATGAGATCATCAAATACAATCCGGTGCTGGATCTGGCCGTGATCCGGATCGACCGGAAGCTGGATCCGCTGCCGGTCTATCAGGGAGAGAAAAAGCTGGTGCGCGGCCAGAAGGTGGTGGCCATCGGAAGTCCGCTGGGCATGTTCAACTCGGTGTCCGACGGCATCATCTCCGGCTTCCGGCATTTTGAGAACGTGGATATGATCCAGTTCACGGCACCCATCTCCCACGGAAGCTCCGGCGGGGCGGTGCTCAATCTGTACGGCGAGGTGATCGGCATCAGCACGGCGGGCATAGACAGCGGGCAGAACATCAATCTGGCCGTGGGGTACGAGTGGATCAACAACTTTGTCAGGGGATTTACAAAATGACGACATTTGAACATATGACATTGCAGCATCCGGACGACTGCTTCGAGGAGCTTTCCAAAAGACCGGAGAGAGGAGTTTATTTCTGCCGGATCAACGGATACAGCGAGACGGTGAAGCAGTTTATTTTGAAATATTACGAGGCGGCCAGACTTTTCGGCGTGGTGGTGGAGGGACGCATCCCAAACCCGGACGAGAGAAATCTGTCGTACTACGAGGAGATCATGGGACTTGGATTCCAGATGAATATTGGCTTTCTGACGGCGAGCCTCAAAAAATGGCTTCCGCGCATGGGCGACCGGCAGCGGGGGCAGGTGGCCGCGTCCGTCTACGACACGCTGGATGGACTTCGCAGAGAGGGCAAAAATGAGAACATGCTCCGGAACGCCTACATCAAATTTATGTGCTGGTTCTATTATAAATTTGAGCGCATTGTCAATCATCTGGGGGAGGAGAAGCTGCCGAAGATCCTCTATGAAGGGGAGATCAGCAGCTATGAGCTGAAATTTCTGTCCATCCTGTCGGGGGCGGGCTGCGACATCATGCTCCTTCAGTACCGGGGAGACCAGAGCTACCGGAAGCTGGATCCGCAGTCGGCGCTCTCCAGCGAGCTGTCGCTGCCGGGAATGGGAGCGTTTCCGGAGGGCTTCAGCCTGAAGCTGATCCGGGAGGAGCGGGAGCGGCGCGCGCAGGAGGAGCTGCTCTACGGGCCGCGGCCGCAGCTTCGGCGGTGCACCAACGCGTGGGCGGACGGGAAGGGACTTGCCGACGTACAGAAGCCGGTCTCGCTGCGGGGCGAGGATCCCGGATTTTTCTACAACTGCTTCGTGAGGCTCTGGGGAGCGCAGGACCGGCTGACCTTTTTGCCGGAGCTGCTCCGCTTCCAGCGTCAGATGACGGAGAGCGGCAGGAAGATTCTGATCCTGGAGAGAGAGATCCCGCGGCCGTCGCCGGAGGAGATCGGCGGGATCCGCCGGAACATTTATCAGAACCGGAATCAGATGATCCGGGACATGGCGGGAAATATAAAAGATTTTCTGAATTCTTTCAATCCTGAGCTCCAAAGGTTGATGAATCAGGCATTCGTTGATATAATGTTAGAAGAATCGGAACGTCCGGGCATGAATGTCAGCAGACTGACCAACCGGGCGGTATATCTGCTTTGCTGGATGAAACGGTACTGCCGCCGGCTTTTCGACGGCTGGAAGCCGCCTCAGATCGCCTGCGCGGTCTATCTGGGCGGCTGCAGGGATGAAAACGAGGCGATGCTCCTGAAGCTTTTCTCCCGGCTCCCGACGGATGTGGCGATCCTGATCCCGGATCTGAACGGAAGCTGCAGCCTGGCGGATCCGATGCTGTATGAGATCCATTACGGGGAATCCGTGCAGGCGGAGCGCTTTCCGAAGGAGGACGCGGAGATCCAGGTGGGGACGGCCGCTTACCACGCGGAGCAGGACCTGACGCAGACCATGTATCAGGATTCGGGGCTCTACCGGAATTACCAGTATGAGAAAGCGTCCTCGCTGATCCTGAAGACGACTTACGAGGAGCTTCGGATCCTGTGGGATCAGGAGCTGAAATACCGGCCGAATTTTGAGGTGACGGGGGAGACCGTTCTTCTGCCGACGCTGTTTGCGAAGGTGTCCGGCGTCGTAAACGGACAGATCCGCGCGTACTGGTCGGATCTGAAGGAGCTGATCACGGAGGACGCCTATGTGATCAAAAGCGCGCCCTTCCTCAGAGCCACCGATCCCAACCCGATCAGAGCCCACGCCGCGGAATTTTTCCGTAACGGCAGGCTTCGCCGGGACAGGATCATGGCGCATCCCGATTATGCCTACGGCTATCTCCGGGATGAGATGCAGGAATATATACTGGATAAGCTGCAGCTTCTGATCGACCGGAGGACCATACGGGGGACATTTGAGAACGGGACGGAGTACACCATCGTTTCCGTGGTCCTGAATATGAACAAGGATATTCTCCGTCTGCTTCAGCGGTTTGACTTCACGAAGAAAAACCCGAAGCTGATCTATATCAACACGGCGGAGCAGATCATTTCCGTGGAGGACAGCATACTCGCCGCATTTTTGAACCTTGCCGGCTTCGACGTGGCGTTTTTCGTGCCGACCGGCTATCAGAGTGTGGAGAAGTATTTCGCGGGGGACGTGATGGAGGAGCACCAGATCGGAGAGTACGAGTACGATCTGCAGGTTCCGGATTTCCGAAACGTGTCGTCCGGAGCGCGTCTGTCATGGGGCGAAAGAATATTTAAGAGAGGTAATTGAGTATGGCACTGGATTTTAGCAGAACGGCAATGCCGCAGACCATGGCTCCGGCGGCGGAGCCGAAACAGGAGCTGGAGGTCGTGGAGCAGTACGACATCGTCGCGGACCGTCAGCAGATGAACGAGCAGCTTGTAAACTCGGCGGAGGTGGACGCGCTGGCCAGCACCATCGAGGTCTACAATCTGGAGACGATCGTCTCCTTTGGAGCCGAGGCGGCGGAAGAGATCTCCAAGGCTTCCGACGTGGTGCTGAACAGTATGAACATGTCCCAGCTGGACGATTCCAGCGTCATGCTCAACACTCTGGCAAAGATCATGTCAAAATTCGACATCGAGGAGATCAAGGAGAATCCCGGCCTGTTCGGCAAGCTTTTCGGAAACCTCAGAAAGCAGCTGGATAAAATTCTGGCGAAATATCACACTATGGGCGAGGAAGTGGACAAGATCTACGTCCAGCTCAAGCAGTACGAGGCGGAGATCAAGCAGTCCAACCGGAAGCTGGACGAGATGTTCCAGGCCAATGTGAACTACTACCATGATCTGGTGAAATATATTCTGGCCGGCGAGCAGGGATGCCGGGAGATCCAGGCATACATGGAGCAGCGGCAGAGGGATATGGAGACCACGGGGGACCATTCGATCCAGTTTGAGCTTCAGAGCCTGCAGCAGTCGCTGATGATGCTGGAGCAGCGGACGCAGGATCTTCGGACCGCGGAAAATGTGGCTATGCAGTCGATCCCCATGATCAAGACGATGGAATTCAGCAATATGAATCTGGTGCGGAAGATCAACTCCGCTTTTATCGTGACGCTGCCGGTCTTTAAGCAGGCGCTGGCGCAGGCGATCATGCTGAAACGGCAGAGGCTTCAGGCGGAAGCTATGTCAGCTCTGGATGAAAAGACCAACGAGATGCTCATCAAGAACGCCCGCAACACGGTGGAGCAGTCCAAGATGACGGCGCAGATGGCGTCCGGAAGCTCCATCAGGATCGAGACGCTGGAGACGACGTGGCGGACTATCGTGAACGGCATCGACGAGACCCGCCAGATCCAGGAGAACGCCAGAAAGAAGCGCATCGAGGATCAGGCCCGTCTGGAGAATATCAAAGAGGAATTTAACAGTAAGTATCATATGCCGGATAAAAAATAGGCATTATTATAAGGAGGGTGTTATTTATGCCGATCAATTTATCAAAGGGACAGAAGGTAGATCTGACCAAAGGGAATCCGGGGCTGAAAAATATCATGGTGGGCCTTGGCTGGGACGTGAACGCATTCGACTCCGGAGCGGACTTTGATCTGGACGCGGCGGCTTTCATGCTGGGGGAAAACGGAAAATGCCCGACGGAGAAGGAATTTGTCTTTTACGGAAATCTGACGCATGTCAGCGAGTCCGTCAAGCATATGGGGGACAATCTGACCGGCGAAGGAGACGGGGACGACGAGCAGATCCAGGTGGATCTGACAAAGATCCCGGCCAACGTGACGCGCATCGCGTTCACGGTGACGATCTATGACGCGGAGAACCGGAGACAGAATTTCGGCCAGGTCTCCAACGCGTTTATCCGGATCGTGGACGAGGCGACCGGGCGGGAGCTGATCCATTACGATCTGGGAGAGGATTTCTCCATCGAGACCGCGGTGGTGGTCGGCGAGCTGTACCGCTACAACGGAGAGTGGAAATTTAACGCCATCGGCAGCGGATTCCAGGGAGGACTGGCGGCGCTGTGCGGGCATTATGGAATAGAAGTAGCTTAAAATAAGGAGGAACAGAATCATATGCCGGTAAGCTTACAAAAAGGTCAGAAGGTGAGTCTGACCAAAGGAAATCCGGGACTGACAAGAGTCATCGTTGGCCTTGGCTGGGATGTGAACCAGTTTGACACGGGAGGAGCTTTCGATCTGGACGCGGCCGCGTTTCTTTTGACGGACAGCGGAAAGGTGTCCAGAACCGAGGATTTCGTGTTCTACGGAAATCTGCAGCACCCGTCGGGCGGCGTGCAGCACATGGGAGACAACCTGACCGGAGCGGGAGACGGGGACGACGAGCAGATCAAGGTGAATCTGTCTCAGGTTCCGGCGAACATCTCGCGGATCGCCTTTACCGTGACTATCTACGAGGCGGAAGAGAGACGTCAGAATTTCGGCCAGGTCAACAATGCCTTTATCCGGATCTACAATGAGGACACCGGAGAGGAGCTCTTGCGCTACGATCTGGGAGAGGACTTCTCCATCGAGACCGCGGCGGTCTTCGGAGAGCTCTACAAAAATGGTTCAGAGTGGAAATTCAACGCCATCGGAAGCGGCTATCAGGGAGGACTTGCCGCTCTGTGCGCCAACTACGGCGTAGACGTAGAATAGGAAAAAAGAACAGGAGAATCAAATATGTCAATCAGCTTACAAAAAGGACAGAAGGTCAGCTTGTCCAAGGACAACGCGGGACTTTCCAAAGTAACGATCGGACTTGGCTGGGACGAGGTGAAGAGAACGAAGATCGGCTTCTTCGCCCCGAAGCCGCAGGCCATCGACTGCGACGCGTCCGCGCTGCTCCTTCAGGGAGGAAGACTCCAGAACAAAGACGACGTCGTCTACTTTGGCAATCTTCGTCACAAGAGCGGCACGGTGCAGCACATGGGAGACAACCTGACCGGAGCGGGAGACGGGGACGACGAGCAGATCGTCGTGGATCTGGCCCGAATCCCTCAGCAGTACGATCGGATCGTGCTGGTGGTCAACATCTATCAGGCGGTGCAGAGAAGACAGCATTTCGGGCTGATCGAGAATGCGTTCATCCGTCTGGTGGACAACCGCACCAACGTGGAGCTGTGCAAATACAATCTGACGGAAAATTATTCCGACATGACGGCCATGATCTTCGGAGAAGTGTACCGTCACAACGGCGAGTGGAAGTTCAGCGCCATCGGACAGGGGACGAAGGACGGAAGCTTAAGCGAGCTGATCCGCAGATACGCCTGATCAAGGGATCGAAAAATAATAAGGAGGAAGCGCCCGCCGGAAGGGCGGCGGCTTCCGGAGTCATGGCCGACGGGCGGAAGAGTTTTCCGCCCGCCGGTATTGACTGTCTATGGAGGAGATTATGAAATATCATGGTTTGACAGACCGGGAGGCGGAGCTTTCCCGGCAAAAATACGGAAGCAATGCCATTCCGGATTCGGAGCCCACGACCTTTCTGGAGGCGTTCAAGGAGACGTTCGGGGACCCGATGATCCGGATCTTACTTGCGATCGCAGCGCTGATGATCGTCATGTTTTTCTTTGGCTATGCGGAGATCTACGAGCCGCTCGGCACGATCGTGGCCGTGCTTATCGTCGCTTTTGTGTCGGCGAAGACGGAGGTGGCCAGCGACACCAAATACCGGGAGCTGAAGGACAGCGCGAAGAAGGATCAGTGTAAAGTATACAGAAATGGCGTCGTCGTGGTCATCGACGTGGACGACGTGGTGGTGGGGGACAAGGTGCTGCTCCAGTCCGGAAACAAGATCCCGGCGGACGGCATCCTCGTGTCCGGAAGTCTTCGGGTGGACAACTCGGCGTTGAACGGAGAGGCCGAGGAATGTAAGAAGACGGCCGCCGGGGGCGAATGCGAGATGGCGGACGACATTACCGGAGATACCTTTGTGGACGCGCATTCCCTGTTCCGCGGCGCGGTGGTGTTCGACGGCGAGGGCGTCATGGACGTGCGCAAGGTGGGACTGAAGACCATGATGGGACGCATGGCGGAAGAGATGCAGGAGGATGAGCCGGATTCGCCGCTGAAGGTGAAGCTGGGCAAGCTGGCGCATCAGATTTCCACGTTCGGCTATATCGGAGCCATCGTGATCGCCGTGCTGTATATGGGATCCTTTATCCTCCACGCGGGCGGCGTTTCGGCTTATATGGCCGTCGGAGCCGAGGAGATCATCAAGGACGTGGTGGAAGCGGTCTCTCTGGCAGTCGTGATCATCGTCTGCGCGGTTCCCGAAGGGCTTCCGCTGATGATCTCGCTGGTGCTCATGCAGAATACGAGCAAGATGCTGGATCACAACGTGCTGGTCCGCAAGGCGGTCGGCATCGAGACCGCGGGCTCTCTCAATATCCTGTTCAGCGACAAGACGGGAACCATCACAAAGGGGCATCTCCAGGTGGTGGATTTCTTCACGGCGGACGGCAACTCCATCGCCATGGACGAGCTGGAGAGCCGCAGAGAGGTGAAGCGGCTGCTGGATCTGGCCATCGGCAAAAACACCCAGTCCATGTACGACGGGGACCACAAGGTGATCGGCGGAAACGCCACCGATCAGGCGCTCATGCGTTTTCTCGGGGAGGACAAATTCCGCGAGCTGGAGGCGGATACGGAATGTTCCGTCACGGCTTCGCAGGGCTTTAACTCGGCCAACAAGTTCAGTCACGCTCGGATCGGCAGTCTCGGAAGGACCTTCTACAAGGGAGCGCCGGAGCGGCTGCTGGCCAAGGCGCAGAAATATATGGACGCGGACGGCGGGATCCATCCGCTGGATGCGGACGCGGTCAACCGGAAGATTGATGAGCTGGCCTCCAAGGCCATGCGCGTGCTCGCCTTCGGCTACTCCGAGAAGGAGCTGGAGGAAAATACGATTCATGAGGATCTGGTGCTCATCGGACTGGTAGGGATCCGCGACGACGTGCGCCCCGAGGCCAGAGAGGCCATCGAGGAGGTACAGGACGCGGGTATACAGGTGGTCATGATCACTGGAGACCGTCTGGAGACGGCGGTCGCCATCGCCAGAGACGCCGGGCTTCTGAAGGACGAGTCCGACCGGGCGCTCTCCTCCGCGCAGCTGAACTCCATGTCCGACGACGAGCTGAAGGAGCTTCTTCCGCATATCCGCGTCATCGCCAGAGCGCTGCCCACGGATAAATCCCGGATGGTGCGGCTCTGTCAGGAGCTGAATCTGGTGGTGGGCATGACCGGAGACGGCGTCAACGACTCGCCGGCTCTGAAACGGGCCGACGTGGGATTTGCCATGGGAAGCGGTACCGAGGCGGCCAAGGAGGCGGGAGCGATCGTCATTCTCGACGACAATTTCCGCTCCATCAAGGATGCGATCTGGTATGGAAGGACCATCTACCACAACATCCTGAAATTCTGCAAGTTCCAGCTGGTCATCAATGTGGCGGCTGTGGTGGTCAGCGCCCTCGCGCCGTTCTTCGGGGTGGAGGAGCCGCTGAAGGTGACGCACCTTCTGTTTGTCAATCTGGTCATGGACGGACTGGGAGCGATCATGCTCGGCAACGAGCCGGCGCTGGAAAAATATATGGACGAGAAGCCGCGGCGCAGAGACGAGAGTATCGTGAGCCGCAAGATGATGACGCAGATCCTGATCATGGGACTGTGGCTGACGATCCTGAGCTTCGTATTCCTGAAGCATCCGTTCTTCGCGCAGTTTTTTGACAACGAGGAGCAGCGTCTGACGGCCTACTTTGTACTGTTTATCGTCAGCGCCCTGTTCAACGGCTTCAACGTCCGCGACGACGGCTTTGGGATTTTCAGGGGCCTGAATGAAAATACAGGATTTTTAAGGGTGTTTTTCCTGATCATCGCGGTGCAGGCGCTGATCGTCAATGCGGCGCGGGTGCCCTTCGTGGTCTTCCAGTGGATTGGAAATATGTTCAGCTGCGTGCCCTTCGGCATCCAGGGCTGGATCGTCGTCGTTGTGCTGGCTGTGACCATGATTCCGGTGGATCTGATCCGGAAATGTCTGACGCCGAGAGACTAAAGGAACGGTACGGTTATGAAACTTATTTTTCACGCGGATCTGGACAACACGCTGATCTACTCGTACAAAAGGGAGATCGGCCGGAATAAGATATGCGTGGAGCGCTATCAGGGACGGGACATATCATATATGTCCCGTTCTTCATGGGAGCTTCTAAGAGCGGTGCGGGAGAAGGTCACGGTAGTCCCCACCACGACCCGGACGCAGGAGCAGTATGAGCGGATCGACTTGGGGATCGGCGTGCCGGAGTATGCGCTGATCTGCAACGGCGGCGTGCTTCTGGAAAATGGGCGCGAGGATCGCTCGTGGTACGAGGAGTCCATGGAGCTCATCAGCGGGAGCCGTGGGGAATACGAGCGAGCGAGACGCCTTTTGGAAGCGGACCGGGACCGCTGCTTTGAGCTTCGCTCGATCCGGGAGCTGTTTTTGTTTACAAAGAGCGGGCAGCCGGAGAAGACGCTTCAGAGGCTTCGCGACGCTCTCGACCCGGCGCGCATGGAGGCGTTTCAAAACGGATCGAAGATCTACGCGGTCCCGGCGGGCCTCGACAAGGGAACCGCGGTGAGGCGGTTCCGAAGCCGGATGAAGGACTCGTTTGTGATCGCCGCCGGGGACAGCGGATTCGACGTTCCCATGCTCTGCGAAGCGGACGCGGCCCTCATGCCAGAGGAACTCCGGCCGGCCGTGGAGAAGGCGCTTCTGCAAAACGGCGCCTCCGCCGGGACACTTTGGGAGAAGGAGAGGACAAAGCCGGGGGAGCGACTCTTTTCCGACCGGGTGCTGGAGTATGTGAGGGCGACGGCTTTCTGCATATAAACCGTCTGCGCGGAATATAGTAGAGAGAAAAGAAGATCCGGCAGGGTATATGCAGTTTCTTTACTATCTCTCGGATTTTATGATTCCGCTTCTTGTGTTTTATATCATTGCGCACGGGCTGGCGGCGAAGATTCCGGTATATGACGAATTTGTGGCCGGGGCGGCGGGCGGGCTGAAGACCGTCGTCAAGATCATGCCGACGCTGGTGGGCCTCATGGCTGCGGTGGGTATGCTGCGGGCGTCCGGATTTCTGGATTTTGCGGCGCAGGGGCTTTCCGGGATTGCATCCGGACTTCATTTTCCGGCGCAGCTGATCCCGCTGGCGCTGGTCCGGCTCTTTTCTTCCTCGGCGGCCACGTCGCTGGCGCTCGATATTTACAGGGAATATGGGACGGATTCGCAGATCGGACTGACCGCCTCCATCATGATGGGATGTACGGAGACGGTATTTTACACGATGAGCGTCTATTTTCTGACGGCGAAGGTCACAAAGACCCGCTGGACGCTGGCGGGAGCGCTTTTGGCCACCGCGGCCGGGATTGCCGCCAGCGTCGCGCTGGGAGCTGTTCCGGCTGGCTGAACTGTTACCGGAAAACTGTGACTGTTCAGCCAGCGCCATTCGCAAAGCCGCGCTGACGCGCTCCCCGCCGCTTCGCGGCTATCTTTGCTCATAATCTGGCGCTCCCTCAGCCGAAAGCAGCAGACCAAAATTCGTGCGAGCACGATTTTGCTCCGCCGCTCTCGGCTGGCTGAACTGTTACAAAAAATTTTTTTGCCACAAAAAAGGGCTGGATTTTTTGGCGGCTCTATACTAAGATGAAAGTACGCACAGGTTGGCCGTTTCGACAGGCCGGTCATATGCGGCGAGGTGACGGATGGCGTATGTTTATATGGCGCGGTGCGCGGACGATTCGATCTATACCGGGATCGCGAAGGATCTGGGCCATCGGATGCGGGAGCATTATTATAGGAAGAAAAACGGCGCAAAATACACGAAGAGCCGACGGCTGGCGGCGCTGGAGATGGTCTGGGAGACGGAAGAATGGTCCATGGCGGCCAGACTGGAATTTCAGATCAAGCGGCTGACAAGGAGCCGGAAGCTGGAGCTGATCCGGGAGCCGGAACGTCTCGGAGAGCTGGTCAGAAACGGGGAGGACAGCGCCGTCTACCGGGCGCATCCGGACTGGACGCTGGAAATGTTTCTCGAGGAGCCGCGCGGAGAGCGCGCGGCGGATACAGGAGGTGGGGCCCATGGACAGGCTTGAACGTCAGCTTTCGTTTTTGATGGAGATCGACCGTCAGAAGGAGATCATCCGGCAGACATATCTGGCGGACGGGAGCAGGAAAGAGACGGACGCCGAACACGCATGGCACATGGCGGTCATGTGCGCGGTGCTCAGCGAGTACGCCAACGAGCCCATCGATGTGGCCAGGACGGTGCTCATGCTCCTGACGCACGATCTGGTGGAGATCGACGCGGGCGATACGTATGCTTATGACACGGAAGGAAACGCAACAAAGCGCGAGCGGGAACTAAAGGCCGCCGAGCGGATCTACGGACTTCTTCCGGAAGATCAGAGCGGTTATTTCCGGGAGCTGTGGGACGAGTTTGAAGCGATGGAGACCGCGGAGGCGAAATTTGCCAATATGCTGGACAAGATCCAGCCGGTGCTTCTCACCGACGCGGCAAAGGGAAAATCGTGGACAGAGCATGGAGTGCGGAAAGAACAGATCATAGAACGGAACGCCAGAACCCATGAAGGCTCGGAGCTTCTGTGGGAGCGTATCCGACAGATCATCGAGAAGAATGTGGAGGCAGGTTTCATAAGGGGAGAAGGAAGCGGAGAACAGCCTTCTCCCTTATAAAACCCATCTGGGATAATTTATATACAAATATGAGATATTGGCAATAATGGAAGATAAACTTGGAACTCAGTTCCTTTCCCCACGGTGGATTTCAGATGGATCGTGCCGTTGTGGGCGGAGACGATCCGCCGCGCGATGGCCAGTCCGAGTCCGGTGCCATGCTCCTTGTAGGTGACGAACGGCCGGAAGATCGTCTGCTGCTGTTCCGGCGGAATGCCGCAGCCGTTGTCCCTGACGGCGATCAAAAGCCGCTTGTCGTGGGTAAATATTTTCAGAGTGATGCGGCCGCGCTCTGTGATCGACTCCATGGCGTTGGTGATCAGATTGATGAACACCTGCTTGAGACGCACCGGGTCTCCGTAGAAATCCGGGTACGTGTCGTCCAGCTTGATCAGCAGAGGAATGTGCCGCCTGATCAGCTCGGGAAGCAGCGTGTCTTTCAGATCGCACGCAAATTCCTTCGGGTCGATCCGGCTGATGTTCAGATGATCTCCGTTGTTGAACGCGGAAATATCGTCCAGAAGGATCCGCATATATTGGAGATCGTTTTTCATCTGATCCCAAAATTCAAAGCCTTCGACCTCCGGATGCATCTTCTGGATCCATTGGACGGAGCTGTTTACATAAGTAAGCGGATTGCGGATCTCATGAGATATCTGGGAAAGCGTCAAATGGTAGTCGTTGCGGATCGCGGTAATGAGCTTCTGCGCATTTTCATCCTTCGCCACCAGACGTTCGATTTTTTCCTGTTCGTCGTAAGTCAGCATATCATCACTCCCTGATTGACAATATAGCAGATATGTCAAAAATTGGCAAATAAAATCGTTCGACATATTTCGACAAAATTCGTCAAAACAGAACGAAAAGAAACTTTAAAATTTATTTTGAAAGAAAGATGTGTATTTCTATGAAAGACAGCAACTGCATTTTCTGCAAAATCGCAAACGGGAAGATCCCGTCCACGACGCTTTACGAGGACGAGGACTTCCGGGTGATCCTGGATCTGGGGCCGGCCGCGAGGGGACACGCGCTCCTGCTTCCGAAGGAGCATTTTGCGGATCTGTTTGAGCTGGACGAGAAGACAGCCTCCAAAGCCATGGTCACGGCGAAGAGGATGGCGGCCAGGATGAAGGCGGCGCTGGGGGCGGACGGCTTCAATCTGGTGCAGAACAACGGCGAGGCGGCGGGGCAGACGGTATTTCATTTTCATATGCATCTGATCCCGCGCTACAAGGACGATCACGCGGGAATCTCGTGGAAGCCGGGGAATACGACGCCGGAGGAGATGGCGGAGGTGAAGCGGCTGGTGGAGAACCAGTAGAGCGGGAGAATTGTGGTACAGGCAAATGATGAATGAAACAGAACGCCGTCTGACAGAGGCTTTCGAGCAGTATAAAGACCTTGTCATCCGGAACAGTCTCTACTATGTGAAGGACTACTATGCGGCGGAAGATATTTGTCAGGAAACATTTGTGCGTTTTGCCGCAAGGACAGACAAGATACCGGAAAAGAAGACGAAAGCATGGCTTCTGTGCGTTTCGGAAAATCTTTCTTTGGATCATCTGAAGAAAGGCGGAAAGCGCAGAGCGATCATAGGCCTGCCGGTAGCGGAGGAGCTGGAGTGGGACCGCAGCGGGGACACCGATCTGGAGGATCTGATGATCCGCATGGAAGAGAGACAGACCGCCATGTCTGTCATGGAGCTCCTGCGGGAGAAAAATCAGGACTGGCACAGAGTGATCTGGCTTTTTGCTATGTGGAAGGTCTGAGCAATTCTGAGATCAGCGAGGCCATGGGAAAGAATCCCGCGCTGATCGCAAAATGGAAGCAGAGAGCCAAGAAGTGGCTGAGAAAGCAGTTCAAGCAGAAGCTTCAGGAGCCGTGAGCCAGGAAAACTCCGTTCCGCCAACGCCGGGAAGGCGTCGGCGGGGAGCTGTCATGAGGGTACGGTGCGATCAGGCGTGTGCGGCGGCTTCGTCGAGAAGCGAGACGATCGTGCCGACGGCGTCGGACTGGGGGCACTGTTCCATGGCGCGGACGTAGTCCTGGCGATGGGTTTTCAGCTGAGAGACTGCGTCGAGGAGCGTCCTTGTGTTCAGAAACTCCTCCTCGAGAACCATGGAAAAGCCCTGCCGCTCGAAAGAGCGGGCGTTCAGGATCTGATCGCCGCGGCTTGATTTGGCGGGAAGCGGGATCAGAAGCGACGGTTTTCGCAGGGCAAGAAGCTCGCAGATGGCGTTGGCTCCGGCTCTCGATACGACCAGATCGCACAGGGCGAACAGATCCGGGAGCTCCTTTTGGATGTATTCGTATTGTACATAGCCTTTGACGTCCCGGAGGGATTCGTCCAGCTTGCCCTTGCCGCACAGGTGGACGACCTGCCAGTCCTTCAGAAGCTGGGGGAGCGCGTCGCGGACCGCCCGATTGACGGCGGCCGCGCCGAGACTTCCGCCCATGACCAGAAGGAAGGGCTTCTGCGGATCCAATCCGGTGAGGGAGAGCGCCGCCTGACGGCTTCCTGCGCGCAGCTCGCTGCGGATCGGGCATCCGGTGAGCACGGCCTTTCCTGCGGGAAGATACTGCATCGTCTCAGGGAAATTGCAGCACACCTTAGCCGCTGCTGGCATCGTCAGCTTGTTTGCCAGACCGGGAGTCAGATCCGATTCGTGGCAGACGACCGGAATATGGCGGCGTCCGGCGGCGATGACGACCGGCACCGAGACGAAGCCGCCCTTGGAAAAGACGACATCGGGCTTCAGCTGCTTCATCAGGCGGAGCGCCTGGCCGAAGCCTTTGAGCACACGGAACGGATCCGTGAAATTTTTCAGATCGAAATAACGCCGGAGCTTTCCGGTGGAAATACCGTAGTAGGGAATGCCCTGGGCTTCAATGAGCTTTTTCTCGATCCCATCCGTGGAACCGATGTAGAAGATCTCATAGCCCGCGTCGCGCAGGCGGGGGAGCAGGGCGATGTTCGGAGTCACATGTCCGGCGGTCCCGCCTCCGGTAAGAACGATTCGTTTCATAGAAAATACCCTCCCTGAGTGTAAGATCGGCAGATATCCTGTCGCTAATCATTATAGGTGATGGGTGGGAAAAGTCAACGGGATTGGAGAGAAATATGAAGCGCTGCGATGACAAATGGCTGCGGGAGCAGATCGACGAGGATATCCTTCAGGCTGCCGACGACAGGGAGCGGGTGCTCATGGAGTCTGAGGAGCTGAAGGACGTCCACATGCCCATGGAGAAGTTGGAGGACATTCTTCGCGAGGCAGAGCGGCGTGAAACGGAGGCGGCGCGCGGGAGAGCGACGGTGGGCAGCGCCGTGCAGCCGGATGTGGATGCAAAACGCTCTTCTGTGCGGCTTTTTGGCCGAAAAAAACTTCGCGTCCGGATCGCCGTGGCGGCCGCGGTCCTTTTGCTGGCGGGCTTTGGCATCGTGGGCGTAGGCGAGAGAATCTACTCTCCCGAGATCTCCGAGCGGGAGCAGGGCGGGGACACGACCGTGAAGGTGAATACGGACGAGACGGTGGAAAGCGAGTATGACGAGGAGGAAATCTGCCAGGAGATACAGGAGGAGCTGGGGGTCTTGCCGGTGAGGTTTGGGTATCGGCCGGAAGGGATGGTTTTAGATGATTGCTGGATTAAATCAAAGGAGACGGAAGCGATTGTAAAGTACGTTTATGGAAAAAATCAATTACATGTATATATTAGTAAAGATATAGCAAAATCTAGTGTAAGTTATGAGGTAGATGGTGTAGAGATAACTGATGTTCTAGTGAATTCATTAGGTATGGAAGCTGTAATTTATGAGTATGATGATATGGATGGAAATAGGTATTTTCAAACTTCCTTTAAATATTTAAATACATACTATTCGATTGTTGGAATGATGCAACAAGATGAGTTTAAAAAAATTTTGGAAAATATTTGGATAAAAAATATTTAAAAAGTGTCAAAAAATTGGAACAAGATCGTTATATATATGTAGGCCTATCAAATACAAAAGAAAGGAGTGAGAAATTGAACCGTAAGAGCAAGACTCAGTTAGTTCTTGCCCTAACAGGAATCCTGTTATTGGGAAGTGGCATTACAGTATATGCAGATGAAATAAACCCAGCAGGATACCACATCTATGAGGTGCAGGAGGATGAAGCTACAGATACTTGGTATGGAACTGCCCGAGGAAGATATTTAAGGGCAGGAATTTCCAAAGTAAAAGAAGGAAAGTCTGGCTATGTCATTGGTTCAGGAACAACATTAGCCCATTATGACTGCGACCAAGTTTACGTGAGAATCTATCTGGATAAGAGTGATAACGGGACAGGCGGATGGGGTACTTTGGATTACTGGACTGGGTACGGCTATGAAGATTCTGTAGCTACTGTCGGAAGCGGAGAGTATAAGATCACCAAAGGTAAATATTACCGGGTGACTGGAGTTCATTCTGTCTTTGAAGGCGATGTGGTGGAAACCACTGGAACCTGCACCGACGCAATCAAGCTCTAAGCGCTGCCCCACAGTGCCAGAGCAACCCGCCGCTCCTGCTTCGCAGGAATCAGCGGCAAAAACCGGCCGGGACATGACGGAGGACGGCACAAACGCGCGAAACGTGTCGTCTTCGGGAAATTCCATGGTCGGACAGGAATGTACATTCATGACAACTGCATAAGAAAAAGGACTAGGCCAGTCCGAAATACAACTGAATAAGGAACCGGATTCAGACCGAATCCAAACAAAAAATACAAAATAAACCTATACTGTCAATTAGCTAGGTACAAAACCACTTTTATTGTTCACACAAAACAGGGAAGAGATGCGACGGAGCCGTAAATGAGCTCCGGGAAGCATCTCTTCCCTGTTTTTCTGATCTTTTCGGTCAGCCGGACGCTTTCCAGATCGCATCCGTATCCCTGCGGCGCGATCACTGCGCGGCTTTCAGTTCCTTGAGCGCTCTGGCCAGCTGATCCGGACATGACGTCGGCTTGGTGCCGCAGGTTGTCCCCTCCAGCAGCCGGATCACATCGTCCACCTTCATGCCGGCCACCAGCCGGGAGATACCGGCGGTGTTTCCGGAACATCCTCCGATAAACTGGACGGACTTGATGATACCGTCCTCCGCTTCGATCTGAATGGCCTGCGCGCAGGTCCCTTTCGTTCTATACAGCATAGATAGGCCTCCTTCTGTAAAATAAGCTCTATAAGGATGGGTGACTATTCAGCCATGTATCTCGAAAGCCCGCTGCTTCGCAGCTCTCTCGGCGCTTAAGCGCCTGCCGCAGCACTTTCTCATATTTACCGCATGGCTGAATAGTTATCAGTATAGCAGGAAATCCGATTTTTTGCTAGTCAAACCGCGGAAGTTCCGATATACTGAGTAATAGTTCAGCCGGCCGTGCAGCGGCGGGAAGCGCGTCAGCGCGACTTTGCGAATGGAGCGGGCTGAACTGTGACCAAGATATATCAGGAGGAGAGCGATATGATAGAGAAGATCGGTATTATCGGAGCAATGGAGGAGGAAGTGGAGGCGCTGCGCGGAAAGCTGCAGGATGTGCGGAAGACGACGAGGGCTTCCATGGATTTTTATGAGGGAACGTTGGGAGACAAGAAGGTCGTCATTGTCCGCAGCGGGATCGGCAAGGTCAACGCCGGGATCTGCACCCAGATTTTGGCGGATCTGTTTCAGGTGGAGGCGGTGATCAACACGGGCATCGCGGGCTCTCTCAAAGCCGATATCAACATCGGAGACATCGTAGTTTCCACAGATATGGTACAGCACGACATGGACGCCACCGGATTCGGATATGAGCCGGGCGTGATCCCGCGCATGGAGACCAGCTTTTTCAAGGCGGATGAAAAGCTGATCCAGGCGGCGACGGATGCGTGCCGGGAGGCGGTGCCGGAGGTGCAGGTATTTTCCGGGCGGATCGTGAGCGGCGATCAGTTCGTCTCTGACCGGGCTGTGAAGGAGCGTATCTCGCGGCAGTTCGGCGGGATGTGCACAGAGATGGAGGGCGCGGCCATCGCGCAGGCAGCTTACCTGAACGGGATCCCCTTTGTGGTCATCCGGGCGATCTCGGACAAGGCCGACGACAGCGCCACCGTGGATTACCCGACCTTCGAGCGTCAGGCCATCGCCCACAGCGTGGCGCTGACCGAAAATTTCGTGAAGCGTGTGTAACGCGGCTTTGCGAATGATGCGAGCCGGACAAAAAGTGAATTTTCACTCCGGAAAGTGAATAAAAAGTGAATTTTCACTCTTAGCTATTGAAAAAAGTGAAAATATGCGTATACTAGAGGTAGGCTACATTGGAGGTGCCAGATATGCAGTATGAGAGCGAGCGCATTGAATATAAGTCTCAGATGATTGACGACATCTACAAGGAGGTTATCGCATTTGCAAATACCGATGGCGGAGTGATCTACCTTGGCATCGACGATAAGGGAAATCTGATCGGCATTGACGATGTGGATGAAACTTACACCCGTCTGACCAATGGCATACGTGATGCGATTGCGCCGGACGTGACCATGTTTGTACGGTATGTTCTTCAGGACAATAAGGTGATCCGGATTGAAGTCGGAGAGGGCAGCTATAAACCGTATTATCTGAAATCCAAAGGAATGAAGCCCACCGGTGTCTATGTCCGGCAGGGAGCGTCCAGCGTGCAGGCATCTCCCGATCAGATCCGCAGAATGATCAAGGACTCTGACGGGGATGGATTTGAAGATGCCCGATGTCTGGAACAGGAATTAACCTTTGAGGCCGCCAGGACGGCGTTTCAGCGCTACGGCGTCGAGTTCTCTGTCGAAAAGTATCGTGCACTGGGCATTACACAAAACGACATGTTTACCAATCTTGCCCTGCTTCTTTCCGATCAGTGCCATCATACAACAAAGATCGCCGTATTCAGCGATGAGCTTTGCACGGAGTTTCGGGACAGCAAGGAGTTCGGCGGCTCCGTTTTCAGGCAATTTGAGGATTCCGTCAACTATCTGGCCCTGTGCAATAAAACGGTGTCCACGATCAAGGGCGTCGTCCGCACGGATAAACAGGACTATCCCGAAGAGGCTATTCGGGAAGCGCTTCTCAACGCTCTGATCCACCGGGATTACAGCTTTAGCGGCAGTATCATCATCAACGTAAATGACAGCAAAATGGAGTTTATTTCTCTCGGCGGGCTATTGTCCGGCCTGTCTGCGGAAGATATCCGCATTGGCGTATCTCAGCCGAGAAATAAAAAACTGGCGGAAATATTTCACCGTCTTCGTTTGATTGAAAGTTACGGCACCGGCATCCGCAGGATTTTCAAGCTGTACGAGCATTGTCCCGTTCAGCCCGGTATTGAGGCGACCTCTCATGCGTTTAAAATTGTACTGCCCAACATGAACGCCCATGAAACGATCGCCGAAAGCATACCGGAAGAAATGGAAAAAGAGCCCGCGGCAATCACTCCTCAGATGAAAATTGTGATGGATTATCTGGCTGAGTACGGCGAAATGACCGATGAAGAGCTGCAGGAGCTGTTAAACGTCAAAAAGACGAGAGCCTATCTGCTTGTCCGTCAAATGAATGAAAACGGGCTGATTGAAACCATTGGCAGAGGAGCAGCCAAAAAATATAAATTGAAGTGATCGGCGGGATGTCACAACCCGTCGACAAGTTCGCCTCCCCGAAAAGCGGCAATCTGCTATAATGTGCGTAAACAGAGACAGGGCCGCGGCGGAACGCGGCCCGGACTGCGGACTGCGTGGGGAGGCGTTTTGTTTATGAACACAGCATATCAGATATGGAGCTTCTACGGGGAATTTGCGGTGCTGGGCGTCTGGGGAGTGATCATGGCGCTGGCCAGAAGGATCCTGTTCGGCGGCGTGTGCCGGGACGCGGCTCTCGGAAGCGGCGGCAAGGGGCGGATGCAGAAGGCCATGACGCTGAAATTTGAGAAAAGCTGCGAGCTGCGGGTGGGGATCTACGATCGGGACTCGTTTGTGCGGAAATATTTGTGTCAGGAGCGAAAGCTGGGGATCCCGCTGTCCCGATGGAGGCGTCTGCCGGAACGGTGGGCGCAGCTGATCCTGTGCGCGGGCGTGGGCGAGAGCGCGGGGCTTTTGCTGGCAGGATACGGAAGTCCTGCGGCGGCAGGCCGCCTTCTGGCCTCGGCCGCCGCCGCGTCGGCCGTGTGGGCGTCGGCCCTTCTCATGGAGTCGGAGAGTCTGTGGGAGAAGGCGCACATCCTTCTGCTGGACTATGTGTCCAACACGCTTTACCCGCGGCAGATCCATGTGTACGAAGGATTTGAAGCGCCCGGAGCGGCCCCCGCCGGACAGGCAGGAGCGCAGACCGGGACGGGAGAGGCAGACCGGGCGGGACCGCAGGCCGGGACTGCAGGCGGTCAGGGGAGCGGCAGAGCAGCCGTAAGCGCCGGACAGGCGGCAGCCATGCGCGATCTGCAGTCCGGCGCAGCAGCGTCCGCGCAGGCCGCCCAGACTTCTGCCACGGGCGCGCCGTATGCCCACGGCTGCGCGTCCGCCGCCCTGCACGTCGCCGCCGGTCCTGCATCCCTAGCCGCCCCGGAAAAGGTCAGGATCGCGCTGGAAAAAGACGAGGAAAAGATTTTTCAGGAGGTGCTTTCAGATTTTCTCGGAACCTCCCCGTAAGCTGCGCTGCGGCTGTTGACTTTCCCCGCGGGAGAATGCTAATATATCCCTATATGGACATCTGGCTCAGACCGAAATTATATAAGACAAAGGAGAGTATCAAGAGATGGCAAAAGTGACATTTGACTATTCTAAAGCTGCGGACTTCATCCGTGAGGACGAGGTGGCGAACCTGCAGGTACAGGCGGAGGCGGCCAAGAAGGTGCTGGTGGAAAAATCCGGCGCTGGAAACGATTTTCTCGGATGGATCGACCTTCCGGTGGATTATGACAAGGAAGAGTTCGCGAGGATCCAGAAGGCGGCTCAGAAGATCCAGAGCGATTCGGACGTGCTTCTGGTCATCGGCATCGGCGGTTCTTATCTGGGAGCGAGAGCGGCCATTGAATTTCTGAGACACAGCTTTTACAATATGATTCCGAAGTCGGTTCGTAAGACTCCGGAGATCTATTTTGTCGGAAACAGCATTTCCACCCGCTATATCAAGGATCTGATGGATGTGATCGGAGACCGGGATTTCTCCATCAACATGATCTCCAAGTCGGGCACGACCACGGAGCCGGCTATCGCGTTCCGCGTGTTCAAGGAAATGCTGGAGAAGAAATACGGCAAGGAGGCGGCTGCGGGAAGGATCTACGCCACCACCGACAAGGCCAGAGGAGCGCTGAAGCGCGTGGCCACCGAGGAGGGATACGAGAGCTTTGTCGTTCCGGACGATGTGGGAGGACGCTTCTCCGTCCTGACCGCCGTGGGACTTCTGCCGATCGCCGTCAGCGGAGCGGATATCGTGAAGCTGATGGAGGGCGCGGCCAGCGGACGGGAGCAGGCGCTGAACGCTCCGTTCGGGGAGAATGACGCCATGCAGTATGCGGTCGTCCGCAACATCCTGCACCGCAAGGGCAAGAGCACCGAGATCATGGCGAACTATGAGCCGAGCCTGCACTACATTTCCGAGTGGTGGAAGCAGCTCTACGGCGAGTCCGAGGGCAAGGACCAGAAGGGTATCTTCCCGGCGTCCGTAGATCTGACGACGGATCTTCATTCCATGGGACAGTTTATCCAGGACGGCGCGCGGATCATGTTTGAGACCGTGCTGGAGGTCGAGGAGTGCGAGCAGGAGATCATCATGGGCCAGGAGGCCGTGGATCTGGACGGGCTTAATTATCTGGCCGGAAAGAACGTAGACTTTATCAATAAGAGCGCCATGAACGGGACGATCCTTGCGCACACGGACGGAAATGTGCCGAACCTGATGATCAAAATCCCGAGACAGGACGAATTCAGTCTGGGACAGCTGTTCTATCTCTTTGAGTTTGCCTGCGGCGTCAGCGGCTATATGCTGGGCGTCAATCCGTTCAACCAGCCGGGCGTCGAGAGCTACAAGAAGAATATGTTTGCGCTTCTGGGCAAGCCGGGCTACGAGGCGGAGAGAGAAGAGCTTCTGAAGAGACTGTAAATATGAAGAAATATAAGATTTTGCATGACGACCAGAGTTTTCTGGTCGTCTGTAAGTTTGCGGGGCTTGCGGTGCAGAGCGCCCGCGCTTCCGAGCCGGATCTGATGAGTATGCTCAGAAACGAACTGGCGGAGCGGGAAGAGACGAACCGTTATCTGGGGCTTGTGAACCGGCTGGACCAGCCGGTGGAGGGGCTGGTGCTGGTGGCGAGAAGTGAAAAGGCCGCCGCCGACCTGAGCCGTCAGGTGGCGGATCATGACCGCATGGAGAAGTGGTACGAGGCGCTGGTCTGTGGAAAACCGGCCGCGCCCGAAGGGACGCTTGTGGATTATCTTCGGAAGGACGGGCGGACGAACACCTCCGGAGTCGTGGACAAGGGCACGGCGGGGGCAAAGCGGAGCGAACTTCGCTATGAAGTGATCCGGACGTGGGAGGACGTATCGCTCCTCCGGATCCGGCTCCTGACCGGGCGGCACCACCAGATCCGGGTGCAGCTCGCCCACGCGGGCTTCCCAATCGTGGGGGACGCCAAGTACGGCGGCGCGAAGACGAGGCCCAGCGTCATGGGAGCCGCCGCGCCGGGACGCGCAGCCGCGCAGCCGGAATCCCGATCCTCCCGTCTCTGTCTCTGCGCCTGCCGTCTCACGTTCCGTCATCCCCTGACAGGGGAGCGGATGGATTTCCGGACGGAGCCGACGTTTCCAGTTCCGCCCACAGCTCGCGGATGAGCAGGACGCCGAAGGGGCCGGTGAACAGCCCGAGCGCGCCGAAGAGCTGGAGGCCGACGGCCACGGACATGAGAAAGCAGACGGGAAGAAGTCCGAGGCCGTTTCCGAGAAGCTTCGGCTCCAGAAATTCTCTGGTGAGCCATGTGAGCGCGTAGAGGAGGGCGAGCCAGAGCGCCAGCTCGTATCTCTGTTTCAGAACGACGATCAGGATCCACGGCACGAACACCGTGCCGGTGCCGAAGACAGGCAGGGCGTCTATCATCCCGGTCAGCACGGCCCAGAGCCCGGCGCCGGGAATGCGCAGCAGATAATATCCGGCCGCGCACTCCAGCGTGATGACGAACATAATGCGCACCTGCGCCCGCGCCCAGCCTTTCACCGCCGCGATCATCCGCCGGCCGGCTCGCGAGACGGGCCCGGAAAACGGGAGCCTTCCAAGAAGCGCGCGGAACCCCTCCCAGTCTCTGGCGAAAAGAAGCACGGAGATCAGATACAGGAAGATCTGGAACAGACAGGACGCCGCCGTGGGCATGGCCAGAGCCAGACGTCCGGTCAGGGAGGCCGGAAGGGAGCCCGTCCAGACGGACAAGCGCTCCATGTATGCCCGGCAGACCGGGAAGAGGTCCCGGCACGGCTCGTAGAGCAGATAACCGACAAAGCACGCGGCGACACATGCGGCGGACAGGAACGCGCCCAGATACAGCACGCTCAGCGGAAGAAGCCCGACGGAGATCCTTCGCCGGACGGCGGCCAGGAGTCCGACGGTCAGCCACGCGAGAAAAAAGGGCAGGACGACCGGCAGGAGGAACTTGAGAGACAGGAGGACCGCCGCCAGGATCCCTGCTTTCTGAACATACAATTTTGCATGTGGTCTCATAACATCCGCGCCTCCTTCTCTGGTTTTTTCCTTATCATTATCTGTGGAAGCGGAAATCCTATACAGATAAGTAATGGAACCTCTGCCAGAAAGAGGAGAGCGACAAAAAAGGAGCAAGCATAACAGATGGACTTCAAAAACTATTTCAAAAGACAGCCCGCCGGGCGTCTGATCGCCATGGGCTTCGCCGCGGTGATCCTTGTGGGAACGGCGCTTCTGCTGATGCCGTTTTCCGTCAGGCCGGGAGTGTACGTAAGCCCCGTGGACGCGCTTTTTACCTCCACCAGCGCGGTCTGCGTCACGGGACTGATCGCCGTGGACACGGCGGATCACTTCACCGCGGTCGGTCAGGCCATCGTGGCCGTCCTGATCCAGATCGGAGGTCTGGGCGTCACGTCGGTGGGCGTAGGACTGATCGTCGCGGCGGGAAAACGGATCGGCTTCAAGGGGCGCAGCATGGTGAAGGAAGCCATGAATGTGGATAACTACCGGGGCGTGGTCCGCATCGTCAAATTTGTCCTGATGATGACGCTCTGCTTCGAGCTTACGGGGACTGTGCTGAGTTTTCTCGTATTCTCGCAGGATTATCCGCCGCTGCACGCGCTGGGCATCAGCATCTTCCATTCGATCGCGGCTTTCAACAACGCGGGCTTCGACGTGCTGGGCGGCCTGCAGAATCTGATCCCCTACCGGGACAACGTGCTCCTGAACCTGACCACCTGCGGGCTGATCATCATGGGCGGCATCGGATTTCTGGTGATCCTCGACGCGGGCCGTCAGAGAAGCTTCCGGAAGCTCTCTCTTCACTCCAAGGTCGTGCTCACCACGAGCCTTGCGCTGACCGTGACCGGAACGGTGCTTCTCAGGATCACGGAGCACATGACCTGGATGGGAGCGTTTTTCCACAGTGTGTCCGCCAGAACGGCGGGATTTTCCACCTATCCGCTGGGGGAATTTTCCAACGCCGGCCTGTTTGTTCTGTGCATCCTCATGTTCATCGGCGCGTCGCCGGGCTCCACGGGCGGCGGCGTCAAGACCAGCACCTTCTTCGTGCTGCTCCAGTCGGTGCGGAGTGAATTTTCCAAAAGGCCGGTGGGGGCGTTCCGACGCAGCATCCCCAGAGAAAACGTGGCGCGGGCGGGAATGATCACGATCCTGTCGCTGATGGTTGTGTGCGTCGGCACGGTCGTCCTCTCCGTGCTGGAGCCGGAATACAGTCTGACGCAGGTGCTGTTCGAGACTGTGTCGGCCTTCGGTACGGTGGGACTTTCCACAGGCATCACGCCCGATCTGGGAACGGCCGCCAAGTTGGTCGTCATTCTGATCATGTACACGGGACGCCTGGGAGCCATGACGATGGTGACGATCTGGATCTCCCGCCCCGAGAAAAATGCGCGGTACACCGAGGAGTCGGTGACCATTGGATAAAGGAGAAGGAAAATGAAGAAAAAACAAGAAGCAGCATCCTTTGGGATCATCGGCCTTGGCCGTTTCGGCACCGCTCTGGCAGTGACGCTGGCGGAGGCCGGAAAGGAAGTGATCGCCGTGGACCGGGACGAGAGCAAGGTGAAGGCCATCCGGCAGTATACGGACTACGCGTTTGTGGCGGAGAACGTCAACGCGGACACCTTAAAAGAGATCGGGATCCAGAACTGCGATGTGGTGGCCGTGTGCGTGGGCGAGCGGATCGACGCCAGCATCCTGATCACCATGTGCGCCATCGAGCTTGGGGTGCCGCAGGTCTTTTCCAAGGCGTCCAGCCCGGAGCAGGGCGCGGTGCTGAAAAAACTCGGAGCCACCGTCGTCTATCCGGAGCGGGATATGGCCATCCGTCTCGGAAAAAGGCTGGTCTCCAACACCTTTCTGGACTATATCGCGCTGGACAACAGCGTGGAGATCCGGCAGATCCAGACGCCGGAGCGGATGGTCGGAATGAGCATCCAGCAGGTGGATTTCCGGAAAAAATACGGGCTGAACATCATCGCCATCGAGCGCGAGGAAACGACGACCATCGAGATCGCGCCGGACTACCGTTTCCGGAAAGGGGACGTGATCGTCGTCATCGGAAAGGTGGACAACATCGACCGTCTGGAGCGGGACAGCTGAGGACATGCAGACTTGACAAACAGGCGGTTCCTTTTTAAAATGAAAACCAGTGCAGACGCAGGAAAACGGCTGCCGACGAGAAGGCGCGGTGGCCGGGATAAAGGAGATTGAAAAAATATGGCAAAAGAAAAGAAACTGGTGGAGGGGATCACCTCCATGGACGTGGACTTCGCCCAGTGGTACACCGACGTGGTGAAGAAGGCGGAGCTGTGCGACTACACGAGCGTGAAGGGCTGCATGGTCATCAAGCCGGCCGGATATGCCATCTGGGAAAACATCCAGAAGGAGCTGGACCGCAGATTCAAGGAGACGGGCGTGGAGAACGTCTATCTTCCGATGTTCATTCCGGAGAGCCTGCTCCAGAAGGAGAAGGATCACGTGGAGGGCTTCGCGCCGGAGGTGGCGTGGGTGACTCACGGAGGTCTCGAGCCGCTTCAGGAGCGCATGTGCGTGCGTCCTACGTCGGAGACGCTGTTCTGCGATTTCTATCAGAACGAGATCCATTCCTACCGGGATCTGCCGAAGGTCTACAACCAGTGGTGCTCGGTCGTGCGCTGGGAGAAGACGACGAGACCGTTCCTGCGTTCGAGAGAATTTTTGTGGCAGGAGGGACACACGGCCCATGCCACCGCCGAGGAGGCCGAGGAGAGAACGATCCGGATGCTGAACGTGTATGCGGATTTCTGCGAGCAGGTGCTGGCGATCCCGGTGGTCAAGGGACAGAAGACCGACAAGGAAAAATTCGCCGGAGCGACGGCGACTTACACCATCGAGTCGCTGATGCATGACGGCAAGGCGCTCCAGTCCGGCACGAGCCATAATTTCGGAGACGGCTTCGCGAAGGCGTTCGGCATCCAGTTCACGGACAGGGACAATCAGCTCAAGTATGTGCACCAGACCTCCTGGGGCATGACGACCCGCATGATCGGTGCCCTCATCATGGTGCACGGGGACGATTCGGGACTGGTGCTTCCGCCGAGGATCGCGCCGGTGCAGACGATGATCGTCCCGGTGGCCCAGCACAAGGAAGGCGTGCTCGACAAGGCGTACGAGCTGAAGAGCCGTCTGGAGAAGAGCTTCAAGGTGAAGGTGGACGACACCGACAAGTCTCCGGGCTGGAAATTCGCGGAGCAGGAGATCCGGGGCATCCCGACCCGCATCGAGATCGGCCCGAAGGACATCGAGGCCAACCAGGCCGTCATCGTGCGCCGGGATACGAGAGAGAAGATCGTCGTGTCGCTGGATGAGCTGGAGGAGACGCTGGCACGGACGCTGGAGACCATGCAGAGCGACATGCTGGAGAGAGCCAGAAGCCACAGAGAAGCGCACACCTACGACGCGGTCACCTACGAGGAGTTCGTGGACACGATCAACAATAAGCCGGGCTTCGTCAGAGCCATGTGGTGCGGAGATCAGGCGTGCGAGGACAAGATCAAGGAAGACACAACGGCCACCAGCCGCTGTATGCCGTTCGAGCAGCATCAGCTGTCCGACAAGTGCGTCTGCTGCGGAAGGCCTGCAAAGAAAATGGTGTATTGGGGCAAAGCGTACTGATATGATTCGGATCCGGATTCCCGAAAAAGTAAACAGGATCATCGGCACACTCGCCGCGGCAGGGCACGAAGCCTATGCCGTCGGCGGGTGTGTTCGCGATGCGCTCCTTGGCCGGGAGCCGGCGGACTGGGACATCACCACCTCCGCCTCCCCCTGCGAGGTCAAGGCGCTGTTCGGGAGGACCATCGACACCGGCATCCAGCACGGCACCGTGACGGTCATGCTGGGGCGGGAGGGCTTCGAGGTGACTACCTACCGGGTGGACGGAGCCTACGAGGACTGCCGCCATCCGAAGGAGGTCACGTTCACTAAAAGTCTTCTGGAGGATCTGAAGCGGAGAGACTTTACGATCAACGCCATGGCTTACAGCGAGGACGGAGGGCTGGTGGATGCGTTTGACGGCACGGGGGATCTGGAGCGCGGCGTGATCCGCTGCGTGGGCGAGGCGCGGGAACGCTTCACGGAGGACGCTCTGCGGATGCTGCGGGCCGTGCGCTTTGCGGCGCAGCTTGGATTTTCGCTGGATGAGGATACGGGCGCGGCGATCCGGGAGCTCTGCGGGAATCTCGGGAAGGTCAGCGCCGAGCGGATCCAGACGGAGCTTGTGAAGCTTCTGGTCTCGCCGCATCCGGAACGGCTCCGGGACGCATGGGAGCTTGGGATCACGGCGGTGGTGCTGCCGGAATTTGACGCGTGCATGGCCTGCGGCCAGAACACCCCTCATCATATGGGTTCGGTGGGAGAGCACACGATCCGGGCGCTGCAGGAGGCCGAACCCGACCGGATCCTGCGCCTGACCATGCTGCTCCACGACGTGGGGAAGCCGCAGACAAAGACCGCCGGCGAGGACGGCACGGACCATTTCTACTGCCACGCGGAGGCGGGGGAGGAGCTGGCCGGAAAGATCCTGCGGCGGCTCAAGTTCGACAACGATACGGTCCGACAGGTGAAAAAGCTGGTGCGCTGCCACGACGACGAGCCGGCGCTCACCCCTGCGGGCGTGCGCCGGGCGGCCAACCGGATCGGCGAGGAGCTCTTTCCTCTTTATTTAAAGGTGCGCCGGGCGGACATTATGGCGCAGAGCCCGGAGACGAGGCCGGAGAAGCTTGCGCGCCTTACACGGACGGAGGAGCTTTACCGGCAGATCCTTGAGGAGAAGAACTGCTTTACGCTGAAGCAGCTTGCGGTCACGGGCAGGGACCTGATAGAAGCCGGGATCCCGGCGGGCCCGGAACTGGGGGCGATCCTCGGAACGCTTCTGGAGCAGGTGATCGAGGAACCGGAGAAAAATGAGAGAGTCCGTCTTCTGGACGAGGCGAAAAAACAGTATCAGAACGGAGCGGGAAGGACTGCCGCCGGGAGTGACGGGCTTTGAAAAAGCCAGACACCCCGGCGGATCGGAATCATGTCGCTAAAGCGACCCGCCGCAGGCGAAGAATCCTGCGTCGCAGGATTCTTTCCTGCATCAAGATTCTATTTTCCGGGATTCCCTCATACATATAGAAGGTACGAAACGACCAATGTATGGGGGGAGTCTATGAACGAGAGAGATTTGCAGGTATTGGAGCAGTATCCGTTTACCGTGAACGGAAGCTGGCGCACCAGAGGGGCGTTCCTTCTGGATACCAGCGAGGGGCGCCGGCTCATACGGGAAGCGCCGGGGAGCGCATATAAGCTTGCACGGGAGCAGGAGCTTCTGGAGCATCTGCGCAGGCGCGGCTATCTGGTGGACCGGATGGAGCCGGACAGCGAAGGAAAGCTGGCCGGATCGTACCGGGAAGGCGAGTTTTTTATAGTGAAGGAATATGTGGAGGGCCGGGAGTGCGATACCCGCAGCGAGAACGAGCTTTTGAAGGCGGCGGCCCTGCTGGGGGAGCTGCAC
>JAUNHB010000016.1 GCA_030524125.1 Eubacteriales bacterium
AATTAAAATGTTCTGGAAATCGCGGAGCGAAAAGCTCCTTTGAATGAACGGATTTCAATAAGCAGATCATACCAGACAGGGAAACGAATGTCAAGACAGGGAGAAATTTTTCGCAGCAATTCAGCCAGCCGGGAACGACCGGTTGGCTGAACTGCTGCAATTTTTCAGAGAAAGACGGTCTGCACCCATTACGATGCAGACCCGCCTCAAACGTTTGCTGATCTTTATACCTCGAACATCATTTCGCCGTAGGTGGGCACAGGCCAGTACTCGCTGTCCACGATGGTTTCCAGCTCGTCGACCGGGGCGCGCAGCGCCGCCATGGCCGGAAGGACGGTCTCGTGGAAATCCTTGGCGGACTCTGCCGCGTCGGTCACTCTCTTCAGTTCCTCCAGCGCCTTCTGCGTGTCGGCCAGAAGGGCGCTCGCCTTGACGAGGATCGCCTGCTGTGCGGAGGTGTCGGCCTGCGCGTAGGCGCTCTTGACCGTACTCATGGAGGACGCCACGCTGTTTACAAAGGCGATCACCGACGGGATGTACAGCTTGGACGCCATGTCGATCATCGTGCGCGCTTCGATGTTGATCAGGCCTGCGTACTCCTCCAGCTTGATCTCCTTGCGGGCCTCCAGCTCTCTCTCCGTCATAACGCCCAGTTTGCCGAACAGCTCCACGGAGGTCGGCGCAACGTAGGCCGGGATCGCGTCCACAATGGTCTTCACGTTGGGAAGCCCTCTCTTCTCGGCCTCCACGACCCACTCGTCGGAATAGCCGTTGCCGTTGAACACGATATCTTTATTTTCTTTCATGGTCTTATAGACGTACTCGATGGCCGCTTTCTCAAAGTCTGCGGCGCCCTCCAGCTCGTCGCACGCCTTGTTGAACGCCTCCGCCATCATGGAATTCATGACGGTATTGGCGTCTCCGATGGACACGGAGGAAGCTACCATACGGAACTCAAAGCGGTTTCCGGTAAATGCAAACGGCGAGGTGCGGTTTCTGTCGGTCGGATCTTTCGGCAGCACAGGCAGGGTACTCACGCCCAGATCCAGCGTGCCTACCTCGGCGCACGGAAGCTGGTCATAGGGAACTCCCGCCACGATGGCGTCCACGATCTCGCCCAGCTGGTCGCCCATATAAATAGAAATGATGGCGGGCGGCGCTTCGTTGGCTCCCAGTCTGTGGTCGTTTCCGGTGTTGGACGCGGACGCGCGCAGCAGAAGCGCATGTTTTTTCACAGCTTCCATCAGGCAGGCCAGCACGCACAGGAACTGGAGGTTTTTGTTCGGCTGTTTGCCCGGTTTGAACAGATTCACGCCGTTGTCGGTTCCCAACGACCAGTTGTTGTGCTTTCCGGAGCCGTTCACTCCCGCAAAGGGTTTCTCATGAAGCAGGCAGGCAAGCCCATGCTTGGTCGCCGTGCTCTTGAGCACGTCCATGACGAGGAAGTTGCTGTCCAGCGCGGCGTCGGACGGGGCGAAGATCGGAGCGATCTCGTGCTGGCCCGGAGCCACCTCGTTATGCTGCGTCTTGACGGTGATGCCCAGCTTCCAGAGCTGTTCGTCCACGTCCGCCATAAAGTCGGCGATCTTCGTTTTCAGCGGCCCGAAATACTGATCCTCCATCTCCTGCCCTTTGGGAGCCGGAGCGCCGAACAGGGTGCGGCCCGCGTAGATCAGATCCGGACGTTTCAGATAATTTTCACGGTTGACAATGAAATATTCCTGTTCGGGTCCCACGTAAGAGCGAACCTTGTTCGCCTCGGTGTTGCCGAACATTCTCACAAAGCGGACGCCCGCCTGATTGACCGCGTCGCAGGATTTCAGAAGCGGGGTTTTGGTGTCCAGAGACTCTCCGGTGTAGGAGCAGAATGCGGTGGGGATGCACAGGATGCCGTCCTTTACATAGGCCGGCGAGCCTACGTCCCATGCGGTGTAGCCTCTGGCCGCGCAGGTGGCGCGCAGGCCGCCCGACGGGAAGGAGGACGCGTCCGGCTCGCCCATCATCAGGTCTTTTCCGGAGAAGCTATTCTCGATCTTTCCTCCTTTGGGGATGTCTGCGAAGGAGTCGTGCTTCTCGGCTCCGATGCTGACGATATAGGGCTGGAAAATATGGGTGTAATGGGTCGCTCCTTTTTCGATCGCCCATTCCTTCATGGCCTTGGCCACGATGTCGGCAAGCTCCAGCGTCACGTCGCCGCCGTCCTCCATCAGTTTTACCATCTGCTTGTAGGTTACCTCCGGCAGACGTTCCTTCATGACTGCCTCGTTAAATACGTCCTGACCAAATACTTCAGCCACATTTACGCTCATATCTTTCTCCATCCTTTCCCTTCGCTTTTGCGGAGCGGCCTTCCAAATGTCCACGCCTCCGGACAAGCGAGCTTGCCCTCCGGCGCGGCCGCCTCGGCCCCCGGCAGGTTTCGTGAAAGCCGATTGCTCCGCACCTCTCGGCGCTCCCGCAATCGCCGGGACGATTCGCAATCCGGGCTGCCGCCCTTCTTGCTCATCATCCCTCGCCCGTCCGATGTCCATGCGCTCATACGTGCAAGCACGTCTCGCGCACGGCCGCTGTGGCCCCCGGCAGGTTTCGTGAAAGCCGATTGCTCCGCGCCTCTCGGCGCTCCCGCAATCGCCGGGACGATTCGCAATCCGGGCTGCCGCCCTTCTTGCTCATCATCCCTCGCCTTCCAAATGTCCACGCCTCCGGACAAGCAAGCTTGCCCTCCGGCATGGCCACTGCGGCCCCCGACAGGTTTCGTGAAAGCCGATTGCTCCGCGCCTTTCGGCGCTCCCGCAATCTCCGGGACGATTCGCAATCCGGGCTATCGCCCTTCTTGCTCATCATCCCTCGCCCGTCCGATGTCCATGCGCTCATACGTGCAAGCACGTCTCGCGCACGGCCGCCGTCCGGGGCTTTCACGAAAAAAAGAACGAGGGTGTTCCTTGGGGGAACATCTTCGTTCGCTGGGTTTCCGTATTCTCCGCGGGAGACTTGGGGTCTCCGTTTGCTATGTCTAAAATACACGATATGTCGTGAAATTGCAAGCATTTTTCTTTTTTTCGTGATTTTCTTCAGCTGCCTGCCCGAATCCGCAGTTCTTTTTGATGATTTTGAATAACGGCGGTCCTGCATTCTCCGCCGTATTCGCCGTCCAGCGTCCACGACAGGTCTTCTTCCGCTTCCACCACAAGCCGGGAGGTCCGGAAGGAGTACATGTATTTGGAGTCGATCTCCTTGATCAGCACCGCAGCCAGGATTTCCTGCAGCTCCGCAGGGTTCTGCGGCGTGCGCACAAAGGTCGCCTCAAAGAGCCCGTCGTCGAAGCGCACGCGGCTTCCGATGATATTTTTAAATCCGCCCACCGACCGGGAGTTGGTCACCATGCCGAAGATAAAGTCGCCCTCGGTCTCAAACTCCTCGCTGACGAGGCGTACATGGTAGGATGGGACGTTCGCCAGCCGCTTGACGCCCTCCAGCAGATACGCCACGTTTCCCAGCACGTTCTTCAGATCCTGTCTGGTGGAGTAAGCCACGTCCGTGAAGATGCCGAAGGCCGCGATGTACACAAAATGGCTGTCGTTGAACGTTCCTACGTCGCAGAGAAAGCTTTTTCCCTCCACGGCCAGTCTGGCCGCGCTGACCATGTTCCGCGGGATCTTCAGGCTTTTGGCGAAATCGTTGACCGTGCCGGACGGGATGTAGCCCAGCGGGAGCCTGTGCTCCCGGCGCATCATGCCCTCCACCACCTCGTCCAGCGTGCCGTCGCCGCCGCTGCATACCACGAGCTCATAGTCGTCCGGAAGCTCCGCCACCCGCTCGGTGGCGTCCTTCGGCCCTTTCGTAGGGCAGACCGTCATCTCGTAGCCGGCCCCGGAAAATACCTGAAGGATGTCGAACAGCTTTCCCCGGATCTGCCCTCTTCCGGAGAGAGGATTGTAGATGAAAAACAATTTCTTTCCTTCGCGCTTCACAACAGACACCTCCCCTGTGAACGCTCTGCCCGCCAAAAGCCCCGGCCGCCGGGACCGGGCTCCCGCTTAATGGATGATGGCTCCCAGAAGTCCGTAGGACACCACCGACATGATAAACGACGCGATAAAAATACCCAGCAGGATGGCCGGGAACGCTTTCCGGAACCGGATCCCCAGAAGGGACGCCAAAAGCGCGCCGGTCCATGCGCCGGTGCCCGGAAGCGGGATTCCCACAAAGAGCGCCAGCCCCCAGAATTCATATTTTTCCACCTGCTCCTTCTTGTTCAGCGCCCTCGCTTCCAGCTTTTCCACCATCGGGCGGAGGTACTTCGTCTTTTTCAGCCAGTTGAACACCGGCGTGATCAGAAGCAGGATAAAAGGCACGGGAATGATATTTCCTACGATGCAGATCCAGAGCGCGCGCACAATGTCGATGTCCAGCACGGACGCGGCCAGAAGCCCGCCCCTGAGCTCCAGTATCGGGATCATGGAAATAATAAATACGATCAGCTCTCTGGACGCCTTTCCGCTCAGCAGAGAGATCACCCATGTCATCAAAGATTCCATATGTAACTGTTTCCTTTCTTGTCAAATCGCGGCTATCCGGCGCTGCGCGCCATCCAGTCCCTCAAAAACCCATAGAGGGCTTCCATCTGCCCGTCGGTGCCGATGGTCACCCGCAGATAATCGTCGATCCGCGGCTGGGCAAAATACCGCACATAGATGCGGTTTTCCCGGAGCGCCTCGAAAAGCTCCTTCGCCCGGAAGCGCGGGTGCGTGATAAACAGGAAATTCGCTTTGGAATCCGGAAAGGAAAATCCCATCTCGGCCAGCGTCTCCTTGGCCCGCTCTCTCGTCTCTATGATCTTTCCCACCGTCTCCTCAAAATATGCGGCGTCCTTCACCGACTCCGTCCCGCAGGCCAGCGCGGCCTGACTCATGGTGTAGGAATTGAAGGAATATTTCACATCGTTCAGGTAACGGATCAGCGCCGGGGAACCGACCGCGAAGCCGATCCGCATTCCCGCCAGCGAGCGGGACTTGGAAAAGGTCTGCACGACCAGCAGATTGTCGTATTTCTCCACCAGCGGCAGCGCCGACTGCGCTCCGAAATCCACATACGCCTCATCCACGATGACAACCACGTCCCGGTTGCTCCGGACGATGTCCTCCACCTCCGACAGCTCCATCGCGACGCCGGTGGGCGCGTTGGGATTCGGGAAGACGACGCCTCCGTTCTCCTCCCGGTAATCCTCCTTCCGGATCCGGAAATCCGCGTCCAGCGCCGTCTTCCGATAAGGGATCCGAAACTCCTCCGCCCACACCGGATAAAAGGAGTAGGTGACGTCCGGAAACAGGATGGGCTTTCCGGAATTGAAAAAGGTCATAAACGCCATCGCCAGCACGTCGTCGGAACCCACTCCCACGAAGACCTGCTCCGGGCTCACATGGCAGTGATCCGCCAGCGCGTTCACCAGCGCCGAGGCGGCTGGATCCGGATAACGCCGGAGCGAATCTCCGTCCACAGCCGAGAGCGCCCTCAACACGCCCGGCGCAGGCGGGTATGGATTTTCATTGGTATTCAGCTTGATCACATCCGTCCACGCGGGCTGCTCTCCCGGCGTGTAGGGAGTCACTCTGCGGACATTTTCTTCCCATGCGCTCATGACGCTTCTCCTTCCGCCCCGGTTTTCAGCGTGACGACGCCCTTCTCCACCATAAATACCGGATGGTAGGACAGTTTCGCCTTCCGGAGCCCCTCTTCTCCCAGATCGTCTTCGCGGTTCACATACTGATAGCCGGACACCTCGTTTTCCAGAAACTGCTGGTTGATCAGCGGATATGCGCCGCGCACGTCCGCGTAGGCCTTCTCGATGTGCACCACAAAGGTGTCGTCGCACACCGGCTCGCCGAGAGTGAAAGCCACGACCCGGCCCTCCGCCCGCAGAAGTCCGCCCTTCAGGCCCAGCTCCCGAAACAGCCGGAGCGAATTGAGCGCCACGCACATCTCCTGATTTTTTTCCGGATCCTCCTCGCAGCCGTTGTCTCCCCGCCATTTCAGCGCCATCTGGAAGCACTCCTCCACGTTCGCGTCGCTGATGGATTCGTAGCTCCAGTCCGGATACGCCGCCTTGAACTGGTTGATATGATTTTTCTTGCCGTGATATTTTTTGCCCGCCAGACGGATCAGCTTCTCGGTCTCATACACATAATCCTCCGCGTCCCTTGGCCACTCCACATGGAGCATCCCGGGGAAATAGCTCTCCAGCTCCTCCATCTCCCCCTGGCTGACCGCGTGGAGCCGGAACGGGTAGCCCTTCTCCTTCGCGTCGGCCATCAAAAGCTCCACCACAGCCTTGCGGTCTCCCGCCCCAATCGGGTAGGTGTAGGAATACGCCCCCTCAGGTCCGGTACGGAACACCGCCGTTCCGTCGATCTCCGCCCACACTTCATTGTAAAATCTGGCCCACAGATAGACGTTGGCGAACGTTCTCTCGCAGCCCCGAAGCTTTCTCTCCGCCAGATGCCGAAGGACCGTCTCCCGGTCCTCAAGCTCCAGCTTTCTAAACGGAATTTCTATCATCAGTCAAACAGCCTTTCTCTGTATACGCCGGCGTCGATCAGCTCCCGGAAGGAACGCACCACCGACGGCTTGTCTTCCTTGTATGTCACTCCAAACCATTTGTCTCTCGACTCCAGCACCGTCACGTTGGCCTTTCCGGTGCGGATCAGCTCATCCACAACGGTGGGGATCAGATATTCTCCCTTGCTTTTGTCCGTCAGGCCGCTCAGAAATTCGGAAAAGCCGGTTTCCAGCACGCCGAAGATCTCCGGCGTGAAGCCCCACATGTTCATGGACACCGGGCAGTCCGCGGCCACCGGGACGAGCGTTCCGTCCTCCGCCTGCACCGCGGCCCCCTCCGGCGTCCTGACGATATTTTTCGTCTCGGCGACTCCGGTCAGATGCCCGGCCTCGTCCACGCTGCAGATGCCGCGGGTCACGCCGCCGTTCTCGCTGAGCGTATTGCCCAGCTGGAAGCCCGCCATGCAAAATTCCATGCGGCCCGACGCCGGGCGCTCCTGCACCAGATAATCGTGCACCTTGACGAACGCCTCTTTTCCGTAGTAATCGTCCGCGTTGAGCACCGCAAACGGCTCCTTCACCAGATCGCGGCAGCAGAGGATGGCCTGCCCGGTCCCCCACGGCTTCGTCCGCTCCGCGGGCTTCTCAAATCCGGCTGGCAGATCGTCCAGCTCCTGGAACGCATAGCCCACTTCGATCCGCTTTTCCATCCGGTCTCCGATGACTTCCCGGAAGTCTTTTTCCAGATCCTTCCTTATAATAAACACCACTTTGTCAAATCCGGCCTCCATGGCGTCGTGGATCGAATAATCCATGATGATCTCCCCGGACGGCCCTACGGGCTCCAACTGCTTGATCCCGCCTCCGAAGCGGCTTCCGATGCCCGCCGCCATGACTACCAGCGTTGTCTTTTTCATGTTCCCCTCCTGTACTTCGTCTCCTGTGTATCTCTTCCCCTTGTTACATCACGCTTTTCATAGTCTCAATGACCTTTCCCACGTATTCCCTGCACAACTCCTGCGTCGTGGCCTCCACCATGACTCTCAGAAGCGGCTCGGTGCCGCTCTCCCGCACGAGGATCCGCCCGTCGCTTCCCAGCGCCTGCTCCACCTGCGCGATGCTCTCCTTCACGTCCGGATGCTCCAGCACCGCCTTTTTGTCAGTGACGCGCAGATTTTCCAGAAGCTGCGGATAGATCTTCACCTCTCCGGCCAGCGTCCCCAGCGTGGTCTTCTTCTCCAGCAATACCTCCATGATCTTCAGGGAGGTGAGGATCCCGTCCCCGGTGGTGGCGTGCTTGCTGAAGATGATGTGTCCGGACTGCTCGCCGCCGAGGCGGTAGCCGTTCTCCATCATGTTTTCAAACACATATTTGTCCCCGACCTTCGTCTTCTGATAGCGAAGGCCGATCTTGTCGCACGCCTTGTACAGTCCGATGTTGGACATGACGGTGGTGACGATCATATCGTCCTTGAGCTGGCCGATCTCTTTTAAATATTTTCCGCAGATGTAGAGGATCAGGTCTCCGTCCACCACATTTCCGTGCTCGTCGACCGCCAGACACCGGTCCGCGTCCCCGTCGTAGGCAAAGCCCACGTCCAGTCCTTTCTCCTTCACCAGCGCCTGCAGCGCCTCGATGTGCGTGGAGCCGCAGTTGCGGTTGATGTTCGTCCCGTCCGGCTCATTGTGGATCACATAGGTCTTGGCCCCCAGCGCGTCGAACACGCTCTTGCCGATGGCGGACGCGCTGCCGTTGGAGCAGTCCAGTCCCACCCGCATCGTCTTGAAGGATCTGGTGGGCAGGGAGATCAGGTAGCCGATGTAGCGGTTGCGCCCTGCGGCGAAATCCACGGTGCGCCCGATATTTTCTCTGGTGGCGAACGGAAGCTCCTCCGTCTCCCCGTCGATGTAGGCCTCGATCTTCTCCTCCACCGACGCCTCCAGCTTGTAGCCGCTGCCGTTGATGATCTTGATGCCGTTGTCATAGAACGGGTTGTGGCTGGCGGAGATCATGATCCCGCAGTCGAAGCCCTCGGTCCTCACCACATAGGATACGCTGGGCGTCGTCGTCACATGAAGCAGATACACGTCCGCGCCCGAAGCGGTCAGCCCCGCCACCAGCGAATACTCGAACATGTAGCTGGACCGTCTCGTATCCTTTCCGATCACGACCTGCGCCTTGTGCTCCTGCCCGTAGTACCAGCCGAGAAAACGGCCGACCTTGTACGCGTGCTCCACGGTCAGATTTACGTTTGCCTCCCCGCGAAAACCATCGGTTCCAAAATATTTTCCCATATTTCGCTCCTTACTATTCCTAACATGTTGTCAAAATCCAGATTACTCCATATCGATTCACTTTATTATATTCAATGGCGCGGCAAATTTCAACCGGATCTTCGTAACCGATCAATCCAGATACAGCAGCGGGTTGACCTGCGACCCGTTGATGAGGATCTCGAAATGCAGGTGCGGCCCGGTGCTCCGCCCGGTGTTTCCGCTCAGAGCGATCTTCTCGTTCTGATCCACCTTCTGTCCGGCGGACACGAGGATCCGGCTCAGATGCCCGTAGCGGGTCTGTCTGCCGTCCGGGTGCCGGATCAGCACGCAGTAGCCGTAGCCGCTGGACCAGCCCGCGCTGACTACGGTGCCGCCGCAGGACGCCCGGACGGTGGTTCCCGTCGGCACGGCCCAGTCGATACCCTTGTGCATCCGGCCCCAGCGCCACTTGAACGTGGAGGTCAGCGTGCCGCCCGTGATGGGCTTGATGTAGGTAGGCGGCGTCTGGGTGCCCTTCTCGATGATCTCCGGCACCGGTTCCACCATGACGTTCTCGGCGATCATCTCCTGCCCGGTCTGCGCGCCGTTCTTCGAGGTCGTCAGCATCGTGACCTCGTGATGTCCCGCCGACGCCTCCTGAAGCACCTGCGTCTGGGTCGTGTACCAGCTGTCGTTGTCCACGTACTGCGTCTCCGCGTAGTAGTCCTCCTCGTAGGTGGACTGCACCGTGGTCACCACGGACAGCTCCGGCTCCGGCACGCTGATGATGATCTCGTCTCCCACGCGGAGCGTGGCGTCCCGGGTCAGGCCCGGGTTCAGCGCCAGCACCTCGTCCACATAGTAGCCTCTGCTGTTGGCGATGACCGAGAGCGTGTCGCCCGACTGCACCTCGTACGTCTGGTTTTTCTCCTTCTCCTTGGTCACCGCGTCGATGGCCGACTCAAGATCCGTCAGCTGCTCCTCGTCCACGTACGCTTCCGCGATCTCCACCTTCTCATAGAAATCCAGCGCCTTCAGGCCGTCCCCCTCGGGAATCTCCTCCTTCGGCGTCACCTCGACCGTAAACGCGTTCATCTCCCGGCTCGTGTCGGACACTACCTGCACCTGAAACATCCCGTCCGGATCGTAGGGTTCCAGCGCCGCGGTCAGAAGCGCCTCCGCCTCCTCCATGGAGGCCAGATTTACCGTGTATTCATTGACCTTCACAATATAATATTTCTGCCTGGCCGTCTTGACTTTTTCCTGCAAAAGCCCGTAGATCACCTGCTGGAGCTCCTCTTTCTCCAGCGTGCTCCCAAACAGCCTCGACACCTGCTGAAAGCTGCATTCCACGTCGGCCAGCACCAGCCCTTCCGTCTCTCTGGCGATCTGCGCCCTCGCGTCGAGAAACGCCTGATCCACCACCTCCGGATCCGCCACGGCCCCGATGACCTCCCCGTCCAGCAGCACCTCGCTGTAGGTCGTCTCGTTTCCGAAAGTATCCCCGAGGATTGGCACGAAGCACAGCATCATCAGGCAGCAGGCAAGCGCCCAGCCCGCATAGCTCCATATGAATTTTTTTCCGAACAGTTTTTTATTTTTCATGAACTCTGTTTCTTTCTCCTGCTCCCCTGCCGCGAAGCCGCCTTCCCCGCCGGCTTCTTCCGGACGGAATACCCGAAGGTCCCCACCTGTCTGCCGAGCTCGTAGTACTCTCCGTGGGAGTAAGCCACAAGCCCCGCGCGGTTCAGATCGAATCTGCCGCTCTCGTCCAGATACCGGTCGTCCGCCGTGACGCCCAGCACCTCTGCCAAAAACAGATCGTGACTTCCCAGCGCCTTCACCTCCGTCACCCGGCACTCGATATTGACGGGGCTCTGCTCGATCCCCGGCGCATGGATGTGCCGGGAGGGCAGGGGCGTCAGATGCATCCGCTCAAATTTGTCCGTGTCCCGCCCCGACCGCACGCCGCAGAAATCCGCCGCCCGCGCAAGTCCTGCGTCCACCAGATTCACCACAAACTCCCCGGTCTCCTTCAGGATGTCGTAGGAGTAGCGCTCCTTCCGGACCGATATGGACACCATCGCCGGGGACGAGCAGACCGTCCCCGCCCACGCGATCGTGATGATGTTTGGTTTTTCCCCCGGCCGCTGACAGCTCACCATCACCGCAGGCACAGGGTAGAGCATATTTCCCGGTCTCCAGAACTGCTTCGCCATGAACCGCTCTCCTTGTCTTCTTTTCTCCATGCCGGATCCCCGGCGCTTAAACGCCGGGATTCCGCAATGGTTTTATTGTAAACATTCAGACTGGATTTGACAAGAAAAAACACGATATTTTCACACAAAAAGAAGGGAGAATCGGTCTTCGCCCGCGCTCACCGGATCGGCTCCAGCGCCAGCAGCTCCACAAAGATGTACGACATCAGGATAAAGAGCCGGGTATACAGATCGTCCAGATCAGCTCCGAGGATCGTCCCGATGCGCTCCAGCCGCTGATAGAGCGTGTTGCGGTGAATGTAGAGCGTCTTGGCCGTAAGGGCGGCGTTGCGCCCGCATTCCAGATAGACCCGGAGCGTTTGCAGAAGCTCCGTGCCATTTTCCTCGTCGTAAATGTACAGCTGCACCACGCCCGGAAAGCACAGATGTCTTCCGTCGATCCTGCTGGCGCCGTAATGCATAAAATAGTGCAGCACATAGTCCTGAAAATCATAGCACCATTCATGGGGCCGGTATTTCTCCCCCATCTCCAGCGCGCCCAATGTCTGCCGGTAGTAGCTGGCGAAGGTGCTGAAATCAAAAAACACATAGCTGATCCCCACCCGGAACACGCCTTCCATCAGGATTCCGGACAGCGCGCGGACCGCCTGAGGCTTCGTCAGCTTGGCGCGGTCGAGATTCAGGACCATCACAATGTGATCGTCGTAATAGAAAGCGAAGCTGTCCGGAAACTGGTTTTCAATGTTGATGCAGATGTTGTTGTACACCGAACTGATCTTGTCCCACCGGTTCGTCCGGAAGGAGACGCAGATGTAGTGATCCGTATTTTTCCAGTTCATGGTCAGCAGATACCGGTCGATGATGGCCTGCTCGATCTGGCTGTTGTACAAAAGCTCCTTCAGAAAAGTTTCAAAGCGCATGGAATGTCCGCTGTTGAAATTATTTTTGCACAGGGTCAGATAGACGATATTTCCGAAATACCGCGCCAGCGCCTGATGGCTCTTCGTGAGCGGCGCGTGGGTCTCCATGACCGCCACTGTCAGGAAGACGGACTCCCGCCGGATGGAACTCAGGATCGTGTTGTAGTTCAGATACCCGTTGGACACAAAGTAGGTGTCTCCGGAGGCGTCGCTGCGGACGTACTCCGGGGAGGTCTTGATGATGTTGACCGTGTCCATCGGCAGCATCTTCGCCCCGGACCATTTGTCCACGCTCCACTCGATGCCCTGGATCGAGCTGTCGATCTCGTTCAGCACGCAGTAGTTTTTGTCGAAAATGATGATCGGATTCCCGAAGAGCGCTTCCCCCATGCGGACGATCTCCTGAAGCGAGGCATTCTTGATGATCGCGGTGCGGATCCGCGCGTCGAGCTCCTGATATTTGATAAATACGCCGGAGATCTCGTTGAACAGCTCGTAGAACGCCTCCTTGCGTCGGGGAACCTCAAAGATCAGCACGTCCGCCCGGGCTGTCCGGAAAAGCTCCTCCGGGGCCGCTCCCGCCACGATCAGCGTCATATCGTTGGGGCACACAAATTTTTCCGTCACGTCCGCCGCGCTGATCACATAGGCGAGATCCGCCGCGAACGCCATTCCCTTTTTATAGAGACAGACGCCTCTCAGATTCAGGATCTCCTCTGGAAATCTTCTGGTTTTCAGGTGACGCGACGGATACCGGGACAGTTCGTCCGCGATGATTCCCAGGTTAATATGCATATCTGCTCCCTCTCCTGCAAATTTTTTCTCATAAATCCTTTTCTTTTGTTAAAGTTTACAGCGGTCTTTGCGATCCTGTCAACTCATTATAGAAAAAACGCCGATAAATCTCTTTAAAAATATATGTGCAGACTGCACATTTTCACGCCGGAATCTGACCGGAGTCTGATGTCACAGCCTGCTATTTTCTGTATTTTTTCGTTGCACTTTATCTATTTTCACTCATTTCATTCCCGTCTATCATAGAGAGTGAACACAGTTCATGGAGCATAGGAGAAGGAGGGTTATGACCATGAAGAAACGAAAACTGTCACCTTATTTTTATCTGTTTATTGTCGTTCTGCAGTACCTCACCGCAGGGTTCTGCCAGTACAAGCTGCAGCCGATCCTGACCTATCTGATGCAGGAGATGGCCATCACGGAGGCGAAGGCGGGGCTTCTGATCTCCGCGCTGAGCATCTTGAGCGTCTTTCTGGCGATCCCCTTCGGCGTGCTGATGGGAAAGATCGGACCGCGCAGAACCGGATTTCTGGCTACCGGCGTCGTGGTGCTGGGCTCTCTGATGGGAACCTTCGTGACCGGTAATTTCTACGCGCTGTTCGCATCTCAGCTAATCGTCGGCATCGGCATCTGCGGCGCGGGCATCCTCGGCCCTTACGTGATCGCCTGTCTGTTCCGCCCGGAGCTTCGGGGACGGGCCAACGGCTGGTACATCACGGCGGGAACCATCGCCCAGCTTGTCATGTACAATCTGGTGCCCCGGATCACAACGCCGGAAAACGTGCAGCCCGCATGGTGGTTCACCACGGTCTACGCGCTGGTGATCCTGGTCGTCTGGGGCGTATTTATCACCGACGAGGTGGCCCCGCCCATGGCTCCGCAGGCGTCCGGCGAGGGGGACGGCGCAAAGAAGCCCGGCGTGCTCTCCGCCCTTCAGGATAAACGGGTGCTGCAGCTCTGTGTGGGCGGCTTTGCCTTTATGATGAGCACCATGGCGGTCTTAAGCTTCGCTCCCACCTACCTGACGCTCGGCCGGGGCTATGATCAGGTGCTGGCGTCGTCGCTGGTCAGCGTATCGGCCCTCGTGGGCGCCGTCTCCACGGCTCTCGGCGGAACGCTGTCGGATATCTTAAAGACGCGCAAGTGGGTGTATTTCGTGGCGTTGATCTGGATGTGCGTCTCGAGGGTCCTGATCGTGACGCTCCCCGACGGCATCCTGCTGAACCTGACCATCTGGGGGCAGGGAATCCCCGCCGTGGGCATGGGACTACTCTACACGGTGGCCGGCGAGGTGCTGGAGCCTGAGAAGGTGAGCGTGGGCATCTCCGCCGTCAATATGTTCATCGGCCTCGGAGGCCTGTTCGCGGCGGCTCTGTTCGGAGTGTTCGCGGCTTCCTTCGGCTACACCGTTACCTTTTTCATCTTCGCGGCGGTCACGCTGCTGGGCCTTGTGGGCGTCTGTACCATCAAGGGAGTCAAATAGAAACGATTGGAGGGTTTACTTATGGCAATGACTTTGAGAGAAAACGCAATGGCGATCTATCGCCGGGAACAGCCGGATTTCTACGGTGATCTGATGAACGCCATCGAGCTGATCGCAGATCCGATCCTCATGGGGGATATGGCCCCGCAGGACGGCAAGGAGCACAAGGATTCGTGGGGGACCACCTACATTTTCAAGCCCGGAGCGCCGGGCCCCCATCCTCATGTCACCCCGGAAAACGCCGTGATCACCGACATCGAGCGCTGGGAGGAGCAGTTGGTCGTACCGTCTCTCGATCACTACGACTGGACCGCAGCGCAGGCACAGGCGGCCGCGGTGGACCGCAGCGAGAAATTCGTGGGCTATTTCTGCGCCGGAGGGCTTTTCGAGCGCTCTCATCACCTGATGGGCATGATGGAGGCTTTCGTCAACTACATGGAATACCCCGAGGAGATGGCCGCGCTGCTCCGGAGGATCGCGGAATACAAGAAGGAGGCTATCCGTCTGGCGGCGGAAAAGCTCCATCCGGACATTATTTTCTATCACGACGACTGGGGCTCCAAGCAAAACGTCTTTCTTCCGCCCGATCTGTGGCGGCAGATCATCAAGCCGCTCCAGAAGGAGATTTCCGACACGATCCATGAGTGCGGCATGATCTACATGCATCACGCGGACTGCATCTGCCAGCCTCTCGTGACGGACATGGTGGAGATCGGCGTCGATATCTGGCAGGGCGTTATCGCCCAGAACGATATCGTGGAGATCCAGCGGGTGACCGAAGGGAAGCTGGCCATGGTGGGCGGTATCGACGGCCCCAAGGTGGACATCGAAAATATCACCGAGGAGGAGATCCGCGCCGAGGTCCGCCGGGCCATCGACACCTACTGCCCGGGCGGCCGGTTCTATCCGTCCATCCCCAACGGCGTCTGCTTCCGGGAGTGGAACAACAGCATCGTCATGGACGAGCTCGCCTCCTACGGAAGAAAATTCGCCGAGGAGCACCCGATCCGCTGACCGGGATCTCTGCGATAGAAGACGGCGCGCCGCCCCTCATTTTCAGAGGGACGGCGCGCCGCCTACTTGCTTATCTTTCTAAAAGGATCTCTATGGCCTATGCTACATACTCTTTCAAAATACTCTCGAGCGCGGAGCCGCTGCTGGTATGACAGCGCACCACCTCGACATTTTTCTTTTTCGCTTCGTCCACTGCCGTTTTCACCATCTTGTGGGATACCGTGTTGGTAAAGAGGATGAACAGATCCGGTGTTCCCATCTGCTTATCCATGCTGGCTGACATCTGTGTGAATACCTTCGCCTTGCATTTATAATTTTTACAGATCTTCATGTACTGACACACCATGCGGTCATGTCCCCCTACGATAACAACACTCATGAAACGGCCCTCCTATTCTCCTAACAAGCTGCTAATTTTTTTCCGAGTTCTATCAGTTTTGCCTCCGCCTCGTCGTCCGGCGCATCCGCACAGATGGCGTCCTCGCCTCCGAGCACCTCGGCTCCCGCGTTCTTCATCTGGTCTACCCACTGTCTCATCCACTCGCCGTCGCCCCATCCGTAGGATCCGAACAGTCCGATCTTCTTGCCGGATGCGAATTTTTCCACCTCAGCCACGAACGGCTCCATCGTGGTCTCCTCCAGCACCTCGTCTCCCATTGCCGGGCATCCAAGAGCGAATACGGCCTCGTTCTCCAGCTCAGACGGCTGAATATCGTCCACGGATACAACTTTGGCGCTTCCGCCCGCAGCCTCTACTCCTTTGGCGATCATAGAAGCCATCGTCTCCGTGTTGCCTGATCCACTCCAATACGCGATTACAATCTGTCCCATTTTAAGAATCCTCCTGAAATTTTAATATGCCTGACAACTGATTTCATACAGGTCGCTGCCTGCGCTGATCATCTGGAGCGCCGCGTCCCGGACCGCCTCGTAGAGCCGAAACGTCTTCTGCGCCCGCGCCGCGTCCTCGTACACCTTCCAATAGCCGGAGCAAAGGTAGTTTTTTCCGCCGTGTTCGATAAAACCCTTCACGTCGCAGAGCGGATATCCGAGAAACACGCCCATCTCATGGGGAAATTGAAGGCTCCCTTCCTTGTAGCTCCGGAACCTCTCTGTCAGCCGTTCAAGCATCTCCTCCAGCGAGCCTTCCTCCGACCGGTAACCGCAGGTCTGGAGAAATCCTCTCGTACAGGGCCAGAGAAGCTTTGCCTCCAGCCGATCCTTCCGGTAGAGAAACCAGACGCTCTTTTGCTCTCCCCTGTGCAGGCACCGGCTGCTGATGCCGGCCAGCGGCGCCATCTCCTGATACTCCCGCTCCTCATCCCGCGTAAGGATCAGAAGGTTGGAAGGCTTTACGTCCATCAGGACCGGCGAGCATTGATGCACGATGTTTTCTCTCAAGGATATGCCCATGTTCTCGTCCTCCCAAAAGTTAGTTCAGGCTAATTAGTTGCCGCTAACTTATAATAGCAAAAAGAACTGTAAAAAGCAACCATACTAATGAGAAATTTTCTCCTCAGAATGGTTGTTTTGCTGTGAGAGGGAACTTCCTGATATTGAAGATTTCATATTTGCGTGATATTATTTTTTATAAGCAATCAGAATCACGCTGAAAGTTTGCGTGATTGAAAGCATTGGTTTCCCGAGGAATTTTGACATGGAGAATATCTCTATCCGGCGAGGAGGTGTATAGTGGATAAAAAGCGCGTTGGACAGATCAAAGAACGATTTGATTTTATTACACATAGCCACGAAACCGCTAAGATCGAGTTTTGGTATGCACGTGAGTTGATGCCCTTACTGGGTTATGAACGTTGGGAAAATTTTGATAAAGCAGTGTCGCGTGCGATAGAATCCTGTGAAACCAGCGGCATTAGAGCATCTGACCATTTTCGTGAGGTCACGAAAATGGTCTCCTTAGGGAGCGGTTCCCACAGATCGGTAAAAGATTATATGCTGACCCGCTATGCCTGTTATTTGATTGCTCAGAATGGAGATCCTAAAAAGGAAGAGATTGCGTTTGCACAAAGTTATTTTGCCGTGCAAACCAGAAAACAGGAATTGATCGAAGAACGGATCGCTTTGATCGAACGTACCGAGGCACGCGGCAGACTGCGCGAATCCGAAAAACGCCTTTCCCAAAATATTTATGAGCGCGGCGTCGATGATGCCGGTTTCGGTCGTATCCGTTCCAAAGGCGATCAGGCGCTGTTCGGAGGTCACACTACGACAGAAATGAAAGAGCGTTTAGGCATAAAGAACCATCGCCCGCTTGCAGACTTTCTTCCCACATTAACCATCGCCGCAAATGTACAGAATAATCTTTCTGTGCGGGAGATGCTCGGTCAGCGTGGCATCCGACCTGAGGAGCTTCCTCCTTCTGAAGATATCAAAAAACTGGAACGCCGTGTAAAATCTCAAGAAAGAGCGCTGGCAGAGCAGGCAGGAAAATTGCCAGACTACGCAGCAGACACGAAAAACAACAACGAGAAATAATTGCAGAAAAGAACCACACTTCAGACTTTACAGCCTGTTGCGTGGTCCTTCTGTCAGGGCCGCGGCCCCTCTTCTCACTTCAATATGACCCGGTCTATCTCCGGTTCCCCGGTATAGCCCTTCTGATTCAGCGCGTACACAAGGACCCTCTGCCATTCTTCGGCATCAAAGTCCACCTCGCACTGATTTTTCAGGATCACGCGGCACCCGTTCCCGCATTTGGGGGCCGGGTACGCCGTGAGCCGATAGGGGACATTGGTCTGGAACACGCCCAGCTCGCTCAGCGCGTTTACCATCCGGTAGACCGTGGCGATCCCAATGTTCTTATCTCTTTTTGATGCCTGATAGTAGATCTCCTTGCAGCTTGTGCAGTCCTGTTCAAATACTATGTCAAGGATCAGCTTCCGCTGTTTCGTCACCCGCATCCCGCGGCTGCGAAACAGATCGAGGATTTTATCCTTCTCCCGGGCAACCCGTATCAGTCTTTCGTCCTGCACTTGGAGCATCCGCCGCATCCTCCTCCGCAGCTTCCGCAGCTCTTTCCGGACTTCTTATCCTTCCAGATGCTGCGGGCCGCCGCTATGACAACTGCCAGTACAACCAGTCCTACGATCAGTGTTCCCATTACGCTTTCGATGTTCCTTTCACTTTAACCTTCAGCGTCTCAGACTCTTTGTAGGGGCGGAACAGCAGCCAGATAAATACGACTACCAGCGCGATCGCCACAACGAGCCACGGGCTGAAGATACCATAAATAATTGCGTTTCCGATCTGGTTGATGCAAAGGGCTGCGCAGTAAGCCAGCACGCACTGATAACCGATCGCAAACCAGGTCCATTTTGCGTTGTTCATCTCTCTCTTGATGGCTCCGATCGCCGCGAAGCAGGGAGCGCACAGCAGGTTAAATACCAGATAGGAATAGGCCGAAACCGTCGTGAACGCCGCCGCAACGTTGGACCAGATCTCCGCTCCGTCCTCTGCCACTTCTGCCAGATCCGGGCGATACAGGATACCAAGGGTACCTACCACGTTCTCCTTTGCAACCAGTCCGGTGATAGCCGCAACCGTCGCCTCCGCATCTCCCCAGCCAAGCGGCACGAAGATGAAGGAAAGCGCGTTTCCGATCGTTCCAAGGAAGCTGTCGTGGAAGTTCTCGACCGCCACATACGCACCGTTCTCAAATCCATAGGTAGAGGTGTACCAGATGAAGATGGTGGAAAGAAGGATCACGGTACCCGCCTTCTTGATGAAGGACCAGCCTCTCTCCCACATGCTTCTGAGTACGTTCAGCACAGTCGGCATATGGTATGCCGGAAGCTCCATAACGAACGGAGCCGGATCGCCTGCGAACATTTTCGTCTTCTTCAGGATGATACCGGAGCAGATGATCGCCGCGATACCAACAAAGTATGCGCTCGGTGCAACCCAAGGAGCGCCGTCGAAGATCGCGCCTGCGAACAGGGCGATGATCGGAAGCTTTGCTCCGCAGGGGATGAACGTCGTGGTCATGATCGTCATACGGCGATCACGCTCGTTCTCGATGGTTCTGGAAGCCATGACGCCCGGAACTCCGCAGCCCGTACCGATCAGCATCGGGATGAAGGATTTTCCGGAAAGTCCGAATTTACGGAAGATACGGTCCATGATAAATGCAACACGGGCCATGTATCCGCAGTCTTCCAGGATCGCAAGGAAGATAAACAGCACGAGCATCTGCGGCACGAAGCCCAGAACCGCGCCGACACCGGCTACGATACCGTCGAGGATCAGGCTCTGCAGCCATCCCGCGCAGTTGATGCTTACGAGGAAGCTCTCGATGGCAGGCGGAATGATCTCGCCGAACAGCACGTCGTTGGTCCAGTCAGTCACCAGCGTACCTACCGACGTGACGGATACATAATATACAAGGTACATGATCACCGCAAAGATCGGCAGAGCCGCGATACGGTTGGTCACGATACGGTCGATCTTATCGGAGGTGGACAACTGTCCCTTCTTCGCTTTCTTGCAGCATTTTCCGATGATCGAAGAAATATAGACATAACGCTCGTTGGTGATGATGCTCTCCGCGTCGTCGTCAAGCGCTTTCTCCACGCTCTCGATGATGCCGTTCACATCCGGAACGCTCTTCATCTGCTCGACGATCTTGTCGTCGCGCTCAAACAGCTTGATGGCGAAGAATCTCTTCTGCTCCTCGGCCACGTCGCTTCCCAGCTTCTCCTCGATGGAAGCAAGAGCCTCCTCGACCTTCTTGTCAAAGGTATGTACGACCGGCTGCGCCTTGTTGGCCTTCGCCGCCTCGACCGCCAGCTCTGCGGCTTCCTTCACGCCGGTTCCTTTCAGCGCGGAGATCTCCACTACTTTACATCCAAGAGCCTCGCTCAGTTTGTCAATGTAGACCTGGTCGCCGTTCTTCTTGACCACGTCCATCATGTTGACGGCCATCACGACCGGGATGCCAAGCTCGATGAGCTGCGTGGACAGATACAGGTTACGCTCCAGGTTGGTTCCGTCCACGATATTCAGGATCGCGTCCGGGCGCTCGCTTACCAGATAGCCTCTGGCCACGACCTCCTCGAGGGTGTACGGGGACAGGGAATAAATTCCCGGAAGGTCCATGATCACCACATCAGAGTGTCCCTTGAGCTTACCTTCCTTCTTCTCAACCGTAACGCCGGGCCAGTTTCCTACGAACTGGTTCGCGCCGGTCAATGCGTTGAACAATGTTGTTTTGCCGCTGTTCGGGTTGCCGGCAAGTGCAATTTTCATCGACATTTTTTCCTCCTCGGGGTTAGCATTTTCTAACCCTTATTCTTAAAAACAAGCTGCCGGGCGGCAGCCTTTGTTACCAAAAAACTACTGTACTTCAATCATCTGAGCGTCTTCTTTTCTCAGGGACAGCTCATAGCCTCTGACCGTCACCTCGACCGGATCTCCCAGCGGGGCTACCTTGCGGACGAACACCTCCGTTCCCTTTGTGATCCCCATATCCATGATCCGGCGTTTTACCGCGCCTTCGCCATGAAGTTTGACCACAGAAACCGTCTTGCCAACCGCCACGTCTCTTAAAGTCTGCATTTTGTTCTCCTTCCTTCTGCCGTTCTCGTGTCAGGCCACCATGATCTTGGACGCAAGTCCTCTGTCCAGCGCAATGCGGACGCCCTTCACGATCAGGATCATCCCTCCGGCAGTCTCTCCAACGCACTCCACCTCGGCCCCGGGCGCGAATCCCAGATCCTGAAGATGGCGGATTACCTCATCTTTTCCATGAAGATTCTGTACCGTGCGTTTTTCACCGATGCTCATAAGCGCTAATGCCATCATGCTCCCTCTTTTCTCCATTTTTTGCGTGTGTATTGAAAACGACTATCATTTACATCCTGTATTATATAGTCGCGCATTGTTATTGTCAACTAACCTGAGGGAATATTTTTTCAGAAACCGATAATTTTTATCAGAAGAAGAGATTTACAGGAAAATGCCGGAAAGAGCCGGGAAGCAAAGGCTTCCCGGCTCTTTTCGACGTACTGTTTTAAAATCAGCGTTCTACCGTTCCTTCCCACGTATCCATTTTCCTGAGATGAGACGTCTCGTCATACCAGTGCTTTGTCACGGTCTTGGCTCTGGTGTAGAATCTGACCCCGTCCTTTCCGAGCACATGCAGGTCTCCGAAGAACGAATCTTTGTTTCCGGAGAACGGGAAGTACGCGGTGGGGACCGGTATTCCCACATTGATGCCGACCATTCCGCCGTCCGTCAGAAACTCGAATTGTCTGGCGTAATATCCGCTGGACGTGAAGATGACCGAACCGTTCGCGAACGGATTCGCATTCATGACGGCAAGTCCTTCCTCAAAATCCTTCACCCTCTTGATCAGCGTCACGGGGCCGAAGATCTCTCTTTCTCCGACTGTCATTCCCGGGCGCACATGATCGAGGATCGTCGGGCCCACGAAGAAGCCTTTGTCGTACGGCTCTTCCACCCTGACGTTTCGTCCGTCCAGCACGAGCGTCGCGCCTTCTTCGACGCCCTGTTGGATCCACTGGCACACCCGGTCTCTGTGCTCCGCCGACACGACAGGCCCCAGCTTCGTCTCCGGATCATAAGCGCAGCCCACCTTCATCGCCTCCGCTTTCTTTTTCAGCAGTGCGACAAATTCATCCGCGATGCTCTCCTGCACTACGATCACCGGAAGCGCCATGCAGCGCATCCCCGCGCAGCCGTAGGTGGAATTTATAATTGCGTTCGTGGCGTTTTCCAGATCCGCGTCCTCCAGAACCAGCGCATGATTTTTCGCCTCGCACTGCGCCTGAACTCTTTTTCCGTGAGCCGCCGCTTCCGAATAGACATGCTTGCCGACGCTGGTCGTTCCCACAAAGGTCACCGCCTTCACCCGCGGATCCGTCATAAAGATCTCTGCCTCCTTGCGGCTGCAGGTCACAAGATTCACGACTCCTTTCGGGAATCCCGCTTCCTCATAAAAAAGCTCCAGGATCCTCACAGAAGTCAGCGGCGTCTGGCTGGCTGCTTTCAGTACCACGGTGTTTCCGGTCGCAATGGCCAGCGGGACCATCCATCCCCACGGGATCATGGCCGGAAAATTGAATGGTACGATTCCTGCCACTACTCCCAGAGGCATCCGATAGGTCGCCGTGTCAAACCCGGTCGTCACCTGGAGCGCCGCGTCTCCCTGCACCAGAGTCGGAAGGCTGCAGGCGTGCTCTGTCGGCTCGATCGCTTTCAGGACGTCTCCTCTGGCTTCCCCCAGCGTCTTTCCCAATTCCTTCGAGCACAGAAGCGTCAACTCCTCCAGATGCTCCATCAGAACATTTCTCCACTTAAACATCATCTGTGTCCTGGCGCTCAGAGATTTCTGAGACCATTCGGGGAAGGCCGCCTGCGCAGACGCGATCGCCTCCTCCACCTCCTCCGCCGTACAGCACGGAACCTCCGCCAGCACTTCTCCCGTGCTTGAGTCAGTGACCGGCATCCATTTTGTCGTTCTGGAATCCTTCCACTCTCCGTCTACGCAATATTTCTTTCTGATCACACCGTTCATTATGTCGTCTCCTTTGTTTTTTCATGTCACTCCTCCCCTTTCAGATTCCCGTTACGGAACTCCGAAGGAGTAATTCCATAGATGCTTTTGAACGCTTTGTAAAAATAGCTGTAATTATTAAACCCCGCTTTCTCCGCCGCTTCCGTAATGGGCAGGCCCGTCTTCAGATACTCAACCGCCAGATCCATCCGCTTTTCTTTGATGTAATGATTGATCGTCTGGTTCATCACGCTCCGGAACGCCGCGCAGATATAGGAAACGCTGTAATTCGCTTCCTTTGCCAGTCTCGACAGCGTGATCTTCTCGTCCAGATGCTGCTGTACGTACTCGATCACGGTGGCTACGGCCTGGATATTTTCCTGATTTTTGATATTCTTTTCCAAATATTCATAAGTGTCCTCATAAATATACGCCAGCAAGACCTGAACAAGTCCGCTGTGCAGGAGCTCTTCTCCATGCCGCAGCCCGTTTTTCTTGTAAATGCTGACCAGCTCATAATATTTCAGTAGCCTGCTGAAATCCAGATGCATGATCGGATAGCTGGAGTTATAGCTTTGAAACACCGACGCCACGTTCACTCCCTTTGCGGAAAACTGCGCCAGCCGGATAAATTCTATCCCCAGATTGAACCGTTCGCAGTGCGCGTCCGTCCCCACAGCCTTATAGCAGTGGGGATCGAACACGTTGCAAAATACAACATCTCCTTCCCTGAGCTCGTACTCCGTCTGGTCGCAGACATAGTTTACATTCCGGCAGCTGAGCACTACCGAGAGTTCGTAATAATCATGATAGTGATAGTCCGTCAGATGCGTGATCACTTTTTCAAAATGCATGATGCGGTAGCCGTAACGTCTGAATTCCTCATAGTGCGTCCGTGGGTATGCTTTTATTACCATCGCATTTCCTCTCTGCTCAAAGGCGGCATATTTCTGCTTCTGCATCGGATTGTATCACATTTTGCCTTCTTCGTCCTCTGTCAATCCATCAGCGCAAAGTCCGCCTGGCAAAAAGCGGGCTCTCCATCCACAAATACCATCTGCGGAACCAGAAGGCGATGCGTCTTAAACACTTCATTTTCACAGTCTCTATGAACAGCCGTCCTGTCGATCATCCGGAAGATCGCCACGTCTGCGTAAGCTCCCGCCTGCAGCGTTCCAATCTTTCCTTCCATCTTCATGGCTTTCGCCGGCGTCTCGGTCACGCACCGGACAACTTCGGCAAGCGGCATCCCAAGCTCCAGATATTTGGCCATGACAAAGGTCAGACTTTTGGCCGTATTGGACATGTTATACTTATCGTCCAGCCAGTCGGAAGCGATGATGTCCGGAAGGAACCCCTGCTCCAGCGCCTTTCTGCATACTCTGATACTGAAATTCATGCGCCCGTTGGCCGCGTCCATCAGCACTCCCCGTTCGCGGGCGGCCAGAACGAAATCCTTCACGCGTCCGCTGTCGTCCAGGATCGTTTCGTCTCCCCAGCCGTGGTAGCAATGACAATATATGTCTCCTGCCTTCAGCCGATCCGCCACCTCCTTAAGCGGAGTGACCGGATTGCTGGTGTGCACGCAAATACCAAGTCCCAGCTCGTCCGCAAGTTCTCTCGTAGCGTCCATGGCGTCGATCCCGGTAGCCACGCCTTTGCTCATACGCAGCTTAAAGCCCAGAATATTGTCCCGGTACGCTTCCACCGTTCTGCGGATATCGTCCATGCGGTATTCCGCCCGGTCAAACTTTTCAATAATATTATAATCAATCTGGCCGCTTCCATACATGCACAGGTAGCTCTTGATCCGCACCTTGCTGGGTACGACCGTCCCTCCGTAAAAAGAACCGAAGTTGCTGCTCCCGGCAGTTCCCGGATCCACCGCCGCCGTCACTCCCGTAGCCAGCAGGTAATCCGCATGTACTCCCACATTGGAGCCGCTCCCATACACATGCGCATGGTAGTCGATCAGTCCTGGAAATACATAGCAGCCGGAGGCGTCGATCACCCGGGCGCACTCCCAGTCGTCCGGCAGATCCACAATATGATTTCCCCGGATGGCGATGTCCATGACCTGGTCGATCTCTCTGGAAGGATCCACCACCCGCCCGTTTTTAATGACAAAATCAAGCTTCATTCCGTTTCTCCTCTTTCCGCGGCGCTGTCAGCTCAGCAAAGTCCCGCCATGTACAGAATGACCGCCAGTCCAAATCCCAGCATCGGTATGAGGCACTGCGATACAAATGTATATTTATAGGTATCGATCATATCCGTTTTGGCCACGGAATTTGCGATCACGACTCCAGATGCATGAGGCATCGCGTCCAGACCTGCGGAAGCGATCGCAGACAGTCTGTGAAGGATCTGAAGGTTCATTCCCGTGGAGATCAGATACTCGCTCATGGAATTCAGGAAAATGTTCAGTCCTCCCGTGGACGATCCCGTGATCATGCAGATCACATTGATGGAGAAAAACATCAAAAGCAGAGGACTCATGTCCAGACTGAGAAGCCACTGCGTGCATGCGGCGTATGTCGGAGAGGCCGTCACAACGCCTCCAAAGCCCATGATGCAGGAGGTGACCATCAAGGTGTTCAGTCCGTTGGTCGTTCCCGCATGGATCGTCTCTTTGACATTCATTTTTCCACGGTACAGGACGAGCGCCACGAGGATCGCAAGCAGCATTCCCAGACACACCGCATAATTTGCCACCGACACAACCTGCTGGAAGATGAAGATCGACACGATCAAAACTACCAGCGGGGCAAACGCCGCTGCCGGAGAGGGAAGCTTCGCCAGTTCCTCCGCGCTCTGCGCTTTCGTTTCATCGTCTCCCGGAGAGGCCACAAAGTGTTCTCCTCTCGCCGCGCACCGTTTCACCACCCAGTTGTAAAACACAAAATCCAGAGCGAACACGAAGACCGATGTGATGATGCCGATGACCGGAGCAGCGTAGATGGTCGTTCCGAAAAATTCCGTCGGGATCAGATTCTGCGTGGACGGCGTTCCCGGAAGGAATACCATCGTGATCGTAGCCGGCACGGCCAGAAGCAGGCCCGGAAAGATCTTTTTCGGAATATCCGCTTCCTTGAACAGTGCCATGCAGATCGGATACATGGTAAACGCAATGACGAACACGCCGATGCCTCCGTAAGAGAGAACAAGGGTCGTCAAAAGCACGATCAGAACGATATGCTTTTTCCCAAGCACCTTCACCATCCAGTTGGCGATGGACAAAGACGCGCCTCCCTGATCCATGACCTTTCCAAAAATAGCTCCCAGCGAGAAGATCAGGAACCAGCTTCCCGCAAAGGAGGTGAAACTTCCCGCAAAAGATTCCGAAATCGCCGGCCACACATCCATGCCGCCTGTCAGGATCACGATCAGCGAAGAAGCCAGCGCCACCACGCCCATATGCCATCCCTTAAATGTCAGATACACCAGCACTGCGAGTGCAACAAAAATACCTATTACTCCTAACATTTCTTTCCCCCTTATCTGTCTTTAAAACTTATTGACCGGCCACGACGGAGTGTGTCCGCCAAGCGCCTCATGGATCCCCAGCGCCGCATCCATCCCCATCTTGTCCATCGTCTCTACGTTCAGCGCCGCGTCATGCGGCGTAACGATCATGTGATCCAGACGCAGAAGCCGGTTATCCTGACGAAACGGCTCTTCCGCCATCACGTCCACTCCCGCCCCATAGATGCGTCCCTGTTCAAGCGCATCGTACAGATCGTCCTCGTCCACGATCCCTCCCCGCGCACAGTTGATCAGCGAAGCCGTAGGTTTCATGAGCGAGAGGAGCTTCCTGTTCACCATTTTTCTGGTCTGCTCCGTCTCCGGCAGATGCAGAGATACGAAATCCGCCTCCGCAAATACCTGTTCTGCCGTCTCCACCCGTTCGATGTAATCGAGCGCCGCATCCGCCGGCAGCATCGGGTCGTACCCGATCACCTTCATATCCAGCCCAAGAGCGGCTTTCTTCGCCACCTGGCGGCCGATCCTTCCGCAGCCGATCACCCCCAGCGTTTTTCCCGCTACCTCCTGCCCCTTGCAGGTGTTTCTGGTCTTCCAGCCGTTTCCGAGAAGCAGCTGCCGGTTCTGGTAGGTGAGATTTCTGGCGCATGCCAGAATCAGCATGATCGTGTGCTCCGCCACCGCGTTGGAATTGGCGTTGGGCGTGATCGTCACCCAGATCTTCTTATCATTGCAGTAGTCCATGTCAATGTTGTCATATCCGACGCCATGCCGCCCGATCACCTTCAGCTTTGGCATCTTCTCCAGAATTTCCCTCGGGTATTTCGCAGTCCGGGCCAGAAGTGCGTCCGCCTCCTTTGCCTGTTCCTCAAATTCCTGCGATGAGGTTCCGTCCACAACGACGACCTCATATCCCTTTTCTCTCAAAAACTCTTTTCCCGGCTCGGTAATATCCTCCGGGATGATCACCTTGTAAGACATGCTCTTCACCCCCGTTTCATCTGATCAACGACGGCGCGCATTTCTTTTCCTTCTCCGTTCCAGAATGCCTTCATCTTCGCCAGCTGATCTCCCAGAGAAAAATCCTTGACTCCCAGTTCTATATAGTATGCCGCGTCTTCCGGCGACACGATCTCGCAGCGCGGACGCACTCCGTGTCTCAGAGCCGCCTGAATGCACTTTCTCTCCGCTTCCTTTACCTCCTCTGCATGCTCCGCGCGGTTCCAGCCTTTGCTCATGCAGTAGTCGTTGGGGCCGAACTGAATCATATCCACGCCGGGCACCGCGCAGATCTCGTCAATCTGCTCCACCGCCTCCGCCTTTTCGATCATAAAGCAGAGCACGATCTCGTTGAGTCTGCGGATATGATCGAGTACCGGGATGTGCGACTGGCCTCCGATATATCTTCCGTTTGGATATCCAAATACGCCTTCGCTGCCTTCCGTCTTCGGCTTTACCAGGCTTACGCTCTCCCGGACCTGCTCTGCGCTCACATGATCCACGAACAGAATACTCTGAAATCCGGCCTGCACCGCCTTCTGCGCCACAAATCCCCGGTTCTGATAATCCAGCTTGATCATCGTCCCCATGTGGTTCAATTCAGCCGCCCTCGCCATGTTCGGAAGATCTGTAAAATCGTAGGGCGCATATTCCGCCACGAACTCCACGTAATCGAAGTTGCCGGTCGCTCCGACCGCCTCCCAGAAAAATGGCTGTGTACTCCATAATCTGGTGGATAACAACGGCAGATCATGATCCAGATGATAACGCAGTTTGTTTTCTTTCATCTTTTTGTTCCCCTTTCTTTGTTTTTCGTGATTTCTTATAATTTTCTTTTTCTTTTTGTTTATTTATTATCTATTATTTTCGTTTAGAAAGCCATTTAATATTTAATTTTCAGCATTTCCTTTTATAAACGCTTTTTTTCGCTATTTCTTTGTGCGTTTTTTCTTTTTTTTCGTTTTTTCGGCTTTTTTCTGCAAATTCTTTCAAAATTTGGTTTCGGACATTTCCAATCTTACAGATCCGTCTTCATTTTCCTTTTTTCAGGACACGCAAAAAGCGGGAAAGAATCCCTTTAATAGGAATTCTTTCCCGCTGTTCTGCTTTTATCGTTTATTCTTCCGGATCTTCTCCGTCCTCGTTCTCCGCCTCGAACGTCTCGTCCGTCTCCTCGTCCTCGCTCAGGTCAAAATCCTCCTCCAGATCGTCGTTGTCTCCGGTCAGATCCAGGATCTCATCTTCCTCTTCGCTCAGATCGAGGGAATCGTCCTCCTCGAGGTCCGTGTTCAGCTTGACGTCGCGGTAGCGCTTCATGCCGGTTCCGGCAGGGATCAGCTTACCGATGATGACGTTCTCCTTCAGACCGATCAGCGGATCGATCTTGCCCTTGATGGCCGCTTCCGTCAGAACCTTTGTGGTCTCCTGGAAGGATGCCGCGGACAGGAAGGAGTTGGTCGCCAGCGACGCCTTGGTGATACCAAGGAGCACCTGCTTGCCGTCCGCCGGGGCTTTGCCCTCAGCCTCCAGCTGCTCGTTCATATCCTCGTACTCGAGAATGTCCACCAGCGTTCCCGGCAGGAACTCGCTGTCGCCGTTGTCCTCGATGCGGATCTTCTTCAGCATCTGGCGCACGATCATCTCGATGTGCTTGTCGTTGATCTCCACACCCTGCAGGCGGTACACTCTCTGCACCTCCTGAAGCAGGTAATCCTGCACGGCGCGCACGCCTTTGATCTTCAGGATGTCGTGGGGGTTGATGCTTCCCTCGGTCAGCGCGTCTCCGGCCTCCACATAAGTGCCGTCCATGATCTTGATCCTCGAATCAAACGGGATCAGATAGGTCTTGGATTCGCCGTTGTCATTATTGGTGATAATGATCTCGCGCTTCTTCTTCATATCGTTGATGGTCGCCAGTCCGGCGATCTCAGTCACGATGGCAAGTCCCTTGGGCTTTCTCGCCTCGAAAAGCTCCTCCACACGGGGAAGACCCTGCGTGATGTCGCCTCCCGCCACGCCTCCGGTGTGGAAGGTTCTCATGGTCAGCTGCGTACCCGGCTCTCCGATGGACTGGGCCGCGATGATGCCGACGGTCTCTCCCACCTGCACGGCCTCTCCGGTCGCCATGTTGGCTCCGTAGCATTTCGCGCACACGCCGATACGGGAACGGCAGGTCAGGGCCGTACGGATCTTCACCTTCTCAAAGGGATTTCCATCGGCGTCCACGCCGTTTTTCATGACCAGCGCCGCGCGTCTGGGCGTGATCATATGGTTTGCCTTGACGATGATGTTTCCGTCTTTATCGCAAATGTCATGGCAGGCGAAGCGTCCGGTGATGCGCTCCTGCAGGGACTCGATCAGCTCCTTGCCGTCGGTGAACGCCGATACCTCCATGCCCGGAATCTCATCCCTGCCCTCCGCGCAGTCGGTCTCGCGGATGATCAGCTCCTGGGACACATCCACCAGACGTCTGGTCAGATAACCGGAGTCGGCGGTACGCAGAGCCGTATCGGACAGACCCTTACGCGCTCCGTGAGCGGACATGAAGTACTCCAGTACGTCCAGACCTTCACGGAAGTTGGAGGTGATGGGGAGCTCGATGGTGTGTCCCGTCGTGTCGGCCATCAGACCGCGCATTCCGGCAAGCTGCTTGATCTGCTTATCGGAACCACGGGCTCCGGAGTCCGCCATCATATAAATGTTGTTGTATTTGTCAAGGCCGTCCAGCAGCGCCTTGGTCAGCACCGCGTCGGTCTTCTTCCAGGTCTCCACGACCTCCTTGTAGCGCTCTTCCTCGGTGATCTTACCGCGCTTGTAGTTGCGGGTGATCTTATCCACCGTGTCCTGCGCCTGCCTGATCAGCTCCGGCTTCTCGGGCGGCACGGTCATATCGGAAATGGATACGGTCATGGCCGCTCGCGTGGAGTATTTGTAGCCCATGGACTTGATGTCGTCCAGCACCTCCGCGGTTCTCGTCGCGCCATGGGTGTTGATGACCTTCTCGAGGATCTGCTTCAGACCCTTTTTACCTACGTGGAAATCCACCTCGGGCTTCAGCTCGTTGCCCGGCACGCTGCGGTCCACAAATCCAAGATCCTGCGGGAGGATCTCGTTGAACAGGAAGCGTCCCAGCGTGGATTCCTCCGTGCTGGAGAGCGTTTCTCCGTCCGCCGTCTTCTTGGTGACGCGCACCTTGATGCGGCTCTGGAGCGTCAGTGCCCCGTTCTCATACGCGAGGATCGCCTCGTTTACGTTTTTGAAATATTTTCCTTCGCCGATGGCGCCCGGTCTCTCCTGCGTCAGATAGTAGATTCCGAGAACCATGTCCTGCGACGGCACGGCCACGGGACCTCCGTCGGACGGCTTCAGAAGGTTATTGGGCGAGAGCAGCAGGAAGCGGCACTCGGCCTGCGCCTCCACGGACAGGGGCAGATGGACCGCCATCTGGTCTCCGTCGAAGTCGGCGTTGAACGCGGTACACACCAGCGGATGCAGCTTGATCGCCTTTCCTTCCACGAGGATCGGCTCAAACGCCTGGATTCCCAGTCTGTGCAGGGTAGGCGCGCGGTTCAGCATGACCGGATGCTCTTTGATGACGTCCTCCAGCACATCCCATACCTCGGTCTGGAGACGCTCCACCATCTTTTTCGCGCTCTTGATATTGTGCGCGGAGCCGTTTGCCACCAGCTCCTTCATGACGAAAGGCTTGAACAGCTCGATCGCCATCTCCTTCGGAAGTCCGCACTGATAGATCTTCAGCTCCGGACCCACGACGATAACGGAACGTCCGGAATAGTCCACGCGTTTTCCGAGAAGATTCTGACGGAAGCGTCCGGATTTTCCCTTGAGCATGTCGGACAGCGACTTCAGCGCGCGGTTGCCCGGTCCCGTGACGGGACGGCCCCTTCTGCCATTGTCGATCAGCGCATCCACCGCTTCCTGAAGCATCCGCTTCTCATTGCGGACGATGATGTCCGGCGCGCCCAGATCCAGCAGTCTCTGGAGACGGTTGTTTCTGTTGATGATCCTTCTGTAAAGATCGTTCAGGTCGGAGGTGGCGAAGCGGCCGCCGTCCAGCTGCACCATGGGGCGCAGATCGGGCGGAATGACCGGGATCACGTCCATGATCATCCACTCCGGCTTATTTCCCGAGCCGCGGAACGCCTCCACGACCTCCAGTCTCTTGATGATGCGGGCCCGCTTCTGTCCGGAAGCGTTCTTGAGGCCCTCCTTCAGCTCCGCGGAATCCTTCTCCAGATCGATGGCGTGCAGAAGCTCCTTGATGGACTCTGCTCCCATTCCCACGCGGAACGCGCCGGACTCCGGATATTTTTCCTTCATGTCCTGATATTCCTTCTCGGACAGCACCTGCTTGTACAGAAGCTCGGTCTTGCCCGGATCCAGAACGATATAGGACGCAAAATAGAGCACTTTTTCCAGCGTTCTCGGGGACAGATCCAGGATCAGTCCCATGCGGCTGGGGATTCCTTTAAAATACCAGATGTGAGACACCGGGGCGGCCAGTTTGATGTGGCCCATACGCTCCCGGCGCACGTTGGATTTGGTGACTTCCACGCCGCAGCGGTCGCAGACGACGCCTTTATATCTGATCTTCTTGTATTTTCCGCAATGGCACTCCCAGTCCTTGCTCGGTCCGAAGATGCGCTCGCAGTACAGACCGTCCTTCTCCGGCTTCAGCGTTCGGTAGTTGATGGTCTCGGGCTTCGTCACCTCGCCCCGGGACCAGCCAAGAATGGTATCCGGAGAAGCGAGACCAATCTTGATCGCATCGAAGCTCATGGGCTGGTAGTTATCATTATTCGTTACTTCCGGCATGAACGGCACCTCCTCTATTCTTCATAATCCATATCGTCATCCATATCGTCGGGCTCGCTGTCCGAGTAATCTTCCTCTTCGCTGACGTCCACAAGCTCGTCGCCTTCAAACTCCTGCTGGCTGAATCCGTGCTCGCCGAAGGACTCCTCCTCATTGCGGAAGCGTCTGCTGTCTCCCTCTAAGATCGAGCGGATATCCACGTCGCCGTAGTCGCTGTTTTCCACCAGCTCCACCTCGGTGTTGTCCTCTCTGAGCACCCGGACGTCCAGACCGAGCGCCTGAAGCTCCTTTAAGAGCACCTTGAAGGACTCCGGAATTCCTGCCTCCGGGATGTTGTCTCCCTTGATGATGGCCTCGTAGGTCTTCACACGTCCGATCACGTCGTCGGACTTCACGGTCAGGATCTCCTGCAGCGTGTAGGACGCGCCGTAAGCCTCCAGCGCCCACACCTCCATCTCTCCGAAACGCTGTCCGCCGAACTGGGCTTTTCCTCCCAGCGGCTGCTGTGTCACCAGCGAGTACGGGCCGGTGGAACGGGCATGGATCTTGTCGTCCACCAGATGGTGCAGCTTCAGATAATGCATGTGTCCGATCGTGACCGGGCTGTCGAAAAATTCTCCGGTACGGCCGTCGCGCAGGCGAACCTTTCCGTCTCTGGAGATCGGCACGCCCTTCCAGAGCTTTCTGTGCTCCCGGTTCTCGTAGAGATAATCCACGACCTCCGGCAGAAGCTCCTCTCCATGCTTCGCTTTAAATTCCTCCCACTCCAGATTGACATAATCGTTTGCCAGATCCAAAGTGTCCATAATATCATTCTCGTTCGCCCCGTCGAAGACCGGCGTCGCCACGTTGAAGCCCAGCGCCTTGGCGGCCAGACTCAGGTGGATCTCCAATACCTGTCCGATGTTCATACGGGACGGCACGCCCAGCGGGTTCAGCACGATGTCCAGCGGACGTCCGTTGGGAAGGAACGGCATATCCTCCACCGGAAGCACGCGGGAGACCACACCTTTGTTTCCGTGACGGCCTGCCATCTTGTCGCCCACGGAGATCTTTCTCTTCTGCGCGATATAGATGCGCACCGCCTGGTTGACGCCCGGAGACAGCTCGTCGCCGTTCTCTCTCGTAAATACCTTCGCGTCCACCACCACGCCGTATTCGCCGTGGGGAACCTTGAGGGACGTGTCGCGGACCTCTCTGGCCTTCTCGCCAAAGATCGCGCGCAGCAGCCGCTCCTCGGCGGTCAGCTCCGTCTCTCCCTTCGGGGTCACCTTGCCGACGAGGATATCGCCTGCGCGGACCTCCGCGCCGATGCGGATGATTCCGCGATTGTCCAGATCCTTCAGGGCGTCGTCGCCCACGCCCGGCACGTCTCTGGTGATCTCCTCCGGCCCGAGCTTCGTGTCGCGGGCCTCGGCCTCATATTCCTCAATGTGGATGGACGTATAGACGTCGTCCATCACCAGTCTTTCGCTCAAAAGGACGGCGTCCTCGTAGTTATAGCCCTCCCACGTCATAAATCCGATGAGCGGGTTCTTTCCAAGAGCGATCTCTCCGCCGGAGGTGGACGGTCCGTCGGCGATCACCTCGCCGGCCTCCACGCGGTCTCCCTTGAAGACGATCGGTCTCTGGTTGTAGCAGTTGCTCTGGTTGCTGCGGGAGAACTTGGTCAGGTGATAGACGTCTCTCACGCCGTTGTCCTGACGCACCACGATCTCATTGGAGACCGCGCGCTCTACCACGCCCGGATTTTTCGCCACCACGCACACGCCGGAGTCCACGGCGGTCTTCTCCTCCATACCGGTGCCCACGACGGGCGCCTCGGTCATCAGGAGCGGCACGGCCTGACGCTGCATGTTGGATCCCATCAGGGCGCGGTTCGCGTCGTCGTTCTCAAGGAACGGGATCAGAGCGGTCGCCACGGAGAATACCATCTTCGGGGACACGTCCATGAAATCGAACATTGTCTTGTCGTAAGCCTGCGTCTCTTCGCGGTAACGTCCGGATACGTTGTTTCTCGTGAAGTGGCCTTCCTCATCCAGCGGCTCGTTCGCCTGCGCCACATGATAGTTGTCTTCCTCGTCCGCCGTCATGTAGACCACGTCCTCGGTCACGCGCGGGTTCGCGGGATCGCTTTTATCGATGATACGGTACGGAGCCTCCACAAATCCGTACTCGTTGATCCTCGCATAGCACGCCAGAGAGTTGATCAGACCGATATTGGGTCCCTCAGGCGTCTCGATGGGGCACATTCTTCCATAATGAGAATAGTGCACGTCGCGGACCTCAAATCCCGCGCGGTCACGGGACAGACCGCCCGGTCCGAGGGCGGACAGACGTCTCTTGTGAGTCAGCTCGCCCAGCGGGTTGTTCTGGTCCATAAACTGGGACAGCTGGGAGGAGCCGAAGAACTCCTTCACGGCCGCCGTCACCGGCTTGATGTTGATCAGGGTCTGCGCGGAGATGCTCTCCGGATCCTGCGTCGTCATGCGCTCGCGCACCACTCTCTCCAGACGGGACAGACCGATGCGGTACTGGTTCTGAAGCAGCTCGCCCACCGCGCGGATGCGGCGGTTGCCCAGATGATCGATGTCGTCCTTGTTGCCAAGTCCGTACTCCAGATGCATGTTATAGTTGATCGAAGCGATGATGTCATCCTTCGTGATATGCTTCGGCACAAGCTCGGCGGCCTCTCTGTGGATCGCCGCTTTCAGCTCCTCCGGATCCGCGTACTCGGACAGCAGCTTTTCCAGAGCCGGATAGTATACCAGCTCCTTGATGCCAAGCTCCTTCGGGTCGCAGTCCACATATTTTCCAAGATCGACCATGCGGTTGGAGAGCACCTTGATATTGCGCTCCTCCCCCTTGATCCAGACATAGGGGATGCCGGAATCCTGCAGGGTCGCCGCCAGCTCCGCGTCCACCTTGACGCCCGCCTCGGCCAGCACCTCTCCAGTGGTCAGATCCACCGCATCCTCGGCCAGCACCTGACCGCGGATCCGGTTCTTGAGCGACAGCTTCTTATTAAATTTATAACGGCCCACCTTGGCCAGATCATATCTTCTCGGATCGAAGAACATGCCGGTGATCAGGCTCTCCGCGCTCTCCACCGCCAGAGGCTCTCCCGGACGGATCTTTTTGTACAGCTCAAGCAGACCCTCCTGATAATTCTCAGCAGTGTCCTTTGCCATGGAGGCCACGATCTTCGGTTCTTCGCCGAACAGCTCCAGAATCTCCGCGTTGGTTCCGTAGCCAAGGGCACGGATCAGCACGGTGATCGGAACCTTACGGGTTCTGTCAACGCGGACGTAAAACACGTCGTTGGAGTCGGTCTCGTACTCCAGCCACGCTCCGCGGTTCGGGATGACGGTGCAGGAAAACAGAAGCTTTCCTACCTTGTCATGGTCGATGCCGTAGTAGATGCCCGGCGAACGGACCAGCTGGCTGACGATGACACGCTCCGCTCCGTTGATGACAAACGTACCCGTCTCCGTCATCAGAGGCAAATCGCCCATGAAAATTTCGTGCTCATTAATCTCGTCCGTCTCTTTGTTGTAAAGACGAACCCTCACCTTCAGCGGCGCGGCGTAAGTGGCATCCCGTTCTTTGCACTCTTCGATCGTGTACTTTGCACCTTCCACGTCAAGTGTAAAGTTCGTGAACTCAAGGCTGAGCTTACCGCTGTAATCGGTGATCGGAGAAATATCCGCAAATGCCTCGCTTAAGCCCTCGTCCAGAAACCACTGATAGGAATCGCGCTGTACCTCGATCAGATTGGGCATCTCCAGAACGTCCCTCTTGCGGGAATAGCTCATACGTCTGCTCCGGCCTGATTTGGCAGGTTTGATTCTGTTCTTTTCCATTGACATTTCACCCCTTATATATTTACTCACTGCGTTCCAGTTAAATCATGCACAGCTTGGACAGACGCCAAACATGGCGAGATGTACGCGCACCTCACCACAATAGTGCATTGTCCATAATAGCATAAATTTTCCGCCTTGTCAAACGGAAAGTTACTTGAGTTTCCACTTGAGTTTCCGCAGTTGGTAACAGTTCAGCCCGCGCCATTCGCAAAGCCGCGCTTGCGCGCTCCCTCGCCGCTTACGCGGCTATCTTTGCTCATAATCCGGCGCTCCCTCAGCCGAAAGCAGCAGACCAAAATTCGTGCGAGCACGATTTTGTCCAGCTGCTCCCGGCTGGCTGAACTGTTACCCTTTATACCACAAAAGAGGATATCGCTCCTGCGATATCCTCTTTTGAAATCGACCCTGCTTATTTCAGGGTAACCTTTGCGCCCTCAGCCTCAAGCTTGGTCTTCATCTCCTCAGCCTCAGCCTTGGAAGCGCCCTCTTTGATCACCTTCGGAGCGCCGTCAACAACGTCCTTCGCCTCTTTCAGGCCAAGACCGGTCGCCTCGCGGACAACCTTGATTACCTTAACCTTGTTCGGGCCAACCTCGGTCAGCTCAACGTCGAAGGAATCCTTCTCCTCAGCCGCCGGAGCATCTCCGCCTGCCGCTGCAACAACAACGCCCGCTGCCGCGGATACGCCGAACTCTTCCTCGCAAGCCTTTACCAGCTCGTTCAGCTCTAATACGGTAAGCTCTTTGATCGCATCAATAAATTCTGCAGTAGTTAATTTTGCCATTTTCATTTACCTCCAATATTCTTTGTATCATCGCCGTCATGCGGCTTTCCATATAATAGTGTTTACGCCTCTTTGCTCTCCGCGATCTGATTGATCACGCGCGCGAAATTTGCGATGGGGCTCTGCATGCTGCCGAGCAGCTTTCCAAGAAGCACCTCTCTGGACGGAACGTTTGCGATCGCAATCATTCCCTTGGCGTCATAGTAGTTGCCTTCCACAACGCCGCCCTTGATCTCAAGCTTGTCAGCCTTCTTTGCGAAGTTCGCAACGATTCTGGCCGGAGCGGTCGCATCGGTCTTGGAGATCGCGATGGCGGACGGTCCTTCCAGATGCTGTGCCAGGGGCTCGAACTCGGTTCCCTTGATCGCAAAGTTCAGCATCGTGTTCTTATAAACCTTGTATACGATCCCTTCCGCTCTCATCTGTTTACGAAGCTGCGTATCCTGCTCCACGGTCAGACCGCAGTGGTCTACCAGAACGACGCCGGCTGCACCTTCCAGATTTGCAGAGATTTCTTCTACAATCGGTTTTTTCAGTTCAACTTTTGCCATGAATGGTTTCCTCCTTTTAGATTTTTTTGTTACGGTTCACAGGTTCCCTGTGAACCGTAATCTTTTTGCCTTTCGGCGGTTCGCTGTCCGTTGCCCTGCAAATGGCTGTTCGTGCAAGCACGGCAGCCGCTTGCAGGGCGTATCGCACAAAAAAACTCCCTGCGCCGCAGACACAGGGAGGTAGTCAGTCATTCTTGATCGAATGCTTTCCTCGGCAGGCGTTTTCACTTATGCCTCGCGGCACCTGCTGTCTTCGGGCAGTCATTTTCAACTGTTCTAAAATATCATAATTTATAAAGGATGTCAACATCTTTTCGCTGCCAACGCGCTCCGCTGCCGTCCGGTTCCGCCGCAGGGAGAAATGCATTCTCCGGCGGCGTTCCCTTCTGTGCACGGTATCTTCGTTATGCCAGCTTCATCGGGTTCACCTTCACGCCCGGGCCCATGGTCGGAGCGAGAGTTACGCTCTTCAGGTACTGGCCCTTGACGGCTGACGGCTTCGCCTTGTTGATGGCATCCATAAGCGTCTGGAAGTTGTCCGCTAACTGCTCCTCGGTGAAAGAAGCTTTTCCGATCGGCACGTGGATGATATTGGTCTTGTCGAGTCTGTACTCGATCTTACCGGCTTTGATGTCGTTGACCGCTTTGGTCACGTCCATGGTTACGGTTCCGGCCTTCGGGTTCGGCATCAGACCCTTCGGTCCGAGCACACGGCCCAGACGTCCGACCACGCCCATCATATCCGGGGTAGCCACGACCACGTCGAAATCGAACCATCCGCCCTGGATCTTCGGCACCAGCTCCTCAGCTCCGACAAACTCGGCGCCTGCAGCCTGAGCCTCGTCAGCCTTCGCGTTCTTTGCAAACACAAGCACGCGAACCTGCTTACCCGTTCCGTGGGGCAGAACGACCGCGCCGCGGATCTGCTGATCTGCATGACGTCCGTCGCATCCGGTTCTGATGTGAGCCTCGATGGTCTCGTCAAATTTTGCGGTCGCGAGCTTCTTCACAAGCGCTACCGCCTCGTCTCTGTCGTACTGAGTCTGCTTGTCATAGGTTTTTGCAGCCTCAACATATTTCTTACCATGTTTCATAATCTTATTAACCTCCTAGTGGTAATTGCGGGAATCTCCCTCCCACGTCTGTGTGTCAGCAACCGTACTTAGTCGTCTACTACGGTGATACCCATGCTTCTCGCGGTTCCGGCGATCATGCTGATCGCGGCCTCGATGCTGCCTGCCGTCAGATCCGGCATTTTCAGCTCGGCGATCTTCTGCACCTCGGATCTCTTGATCGTAGCGACTTTGTCCTTCTTGGAGTTGGCGGATGCAGTCTTCAGATTGCACGCCTTCTTCAGCAGAACTGCTGCCGGCGGGGTCTTGGTAATGAAACTGAAGCTTCTGTCAGCATACACGGTGATCACGACCGGGATGATCATGTCTCCCTGATCCGCGGTGCGGGCGTTGAACTCCTTCGTGAACTGCACGATGTTCACGCCGTGCTGACCAAGAGCCGGTCCTACTGGGGGAGCCGGTGTTGCCTTTCCAGCAGGAATCTGTAATTTGATATAACCAGTAACTTTCTTTGCCATAATTAAGGCACCTCCTTGTGGTGATCGCGGGAATTTCCCTCCCACTTTTTTCATGCTACTACATGCGTTTGATTTCTGTGAAACTTATTTCTACCGGCGTTTCACGGCCGAACAGGTCGACGTTGATCGTCACACTCTGTTTGTTCTCGTTGATGGACTGGATGATACCGACGGTATCCTTCCACACTCCACCGATCACGACAACGCTGTCGCCTTCTGCAAAATGAATCTGCACGGACTCCGAATGGATTCCCAACGGCCTCATCTCTTCATCTGTAAGCGGGACTGGCTTGGAGCCGGGGCCGACGAACCCAGTCACACCGCGGGTATTGCGGACCACGTACCATGTATCATCGTTCATGATCATGTTGATCAGAACGTAGCCCGGAAACATTTTCTTCTGGACCTGACGGCTGGCACCGTCCTTCAGCTCCACCACGTCCTGCATGGGAACCCGCACTTCGAGGATCTGATCCTCAAGGTGTCTGTTTTCGATCGTCTTTTCGATATTGGCTTTTACCTTATTCTCATACCCGGAATAGGTATGAACCACGTACCAGCTTGCCTCTGACATAAAATCACCTTTCCCTATTACAATGTTACCAGAATGTCGATCCCGAAGGTCATGAGCATATCCAGTATTTTAATAATGAGAGCCAAAGCAACAGAAACGCTGACTACCGCAATGGTCTGTTTCGTAAGTGATTTTTGATCTGGCCAGAT
>JAUNHB010000017.1 GCA_030524125.1 Eubacteriales bacterium
AAGCGAAGAAAAAGGAGTCAAATATATGCAGGCGTGGGAAGAGAAGATGTATGAGAGGCTGGAGGGGAGAAAAGAAGGCAAAGCAGAGGGCATAAAAGAAGGACAGAAAGAAGGCATTATAGTTGGTCGTGCGGCGGGGATGCTTGAGTTGCTCGTGGACCAACTGGAGACGCTCGGTTCGGTGCCGGAGGAAATGAAGGAGAAACTTTCCTTAGAGAAGGATCCGGCCCGGCTCAAAGCGTGGAACAAGCTGGCGGCCGGTGCGGCTTCCATGGAGGATTTTGAGAGGAAAGCGGGATTGTCGTAGGCATCAAACCAAAACGGCAAACCAATTTTCCACCCAAGTCATATCGGTGTCCTCCTTTTGCTATCAGCATACGATTTTGCGGAGCCGCGCATCTTGAAAAAAATTGCTTGACATTCCCATATCTGGTATGTATAATTAACAAAGTGTGAGTGAGACGGACCTCCTGTGCAGGTTCGACGAACGATGAACTGAATCGAGAAAGCATAGAGGAGGTGTAACCTGTGTCTATTTGTCCTAAGAATAAATCTTCCAAAGGAAGAAGAGATCAGAGAAGAGCAAACTGGAAAATGAGCGCTCCGAATCTGGTAAAATGCAGCAAGTGTGGTGCTCTGATGATGCCTCACAGAGTCTGCAAGGCCTGCGGCTCCTACAACAAAAAGGAGATTATCTCTGTAGATTAATTTGATAGAGACAGAAACGAAGAAACCTCCCGATCTGGAAAATACGGATCGGGAGGTTTTTCTGTCATCGGGGATCCTGCGCGGCAGGATCCCTTTTAGGAGTGTCCCGCCGAGCGATACTCCGACGGCGTCACTCCGTAGTACCGTTTGAACAGGCGGCTGAAGTAGAGCTGATCCTCGAAGCCCACGGATACGGCCACTTCTTTTATGTAGCTGTTCTTATCCATCAGAAGCTCGCCGGCCCGGGTCATGCGCAGATTGTTGATGTAGGCGTTGATGCTGACGCCGGTCTCTTCCTTGAAGATCCGGCACAGGTAGCCGGAGCTTAAGCCCACATGCTCCGCCACGGAAGCGAGGCTGATCTTGTGATTGTAGCTCTCCCGGATGTAGGAGATGGATTGGAGCACCTCGGGGCTGTACTGTCCGGAGACGCAGGCCTCGGAGGCCGCAGGAGAGAAAACCGCCTGCAGCGCATCCTGAAGATGGCGCTCCAGTTCCTCCTTGCTGACCGCGGTCCTCATAAATTCGGCGCTCTCCACGATCTGGTCATGGGCCGGAGCGCTGACGTCCTGGAGCCGGTATTCCAGCTCGCCCAGAAACCGAACAAAATACTGGATGACTCTGGCGGGAAGCACGTTCTGCTTCTGGCAGGCGTCCAGAAGTCCGGACACCCGGTTGACGGCGTAGTCCAGACAGAAGTCGGACGGGAGAGAGAGAATCTCGCTCGCCAGCTCCTTGTAGGAGACGTCGGGCACAGACGTGCCGGCCGTCAGCTCGCTGGCGTTCATAAGCCCGGCGGCGCCGTAGAAATTCAGCTCCAGAAGCTCCTGAAAGCCGTGGTACGCCCGTCTGGCCTCCTCCAGATCAGCGATCCCGTCCTTGTAGACGATGGAGGGCGAGAGAGGCATATAATATTGAAAGAGCTGGGAGATCCGCGCCGCCAGCCCCGCGATCGTATTCTGGTGAAGGGCGAGCTCGGACTGAGGCAGGACCAGAAGCGTATTGCTGGAGCTGAAGAAAATGATCCTGCGCCGGTCGAACTGCTCCAGCGCATTTTTCAGCGTACTGCGGATCAGGTCGATGGGAGGGAGCGTCTCCAGCTGCTGAGCGTGCCAGTCGAAGGAGATCTGGCAGAGCGCCAGCGGTCCGAGGCTGTCGGGATCGAGGCCGGTGACTGCCGTCAGATCCTGGAGCGCATAGCTTTTGTGCGTGAAAAAATCCCGCCATGCGGAATGCCGTTCCTGATGGGCCATGGATTCCTGCATGACGTCCGTCTGCTTCCGGCGGTCCGCCTCCAGCCTGTCGTCCAGCTTTTTCCGGATCTTTTCAAGCTGGGAGGAGAGCTCCTCGGGGCTGATGCTCACCTTGAGCATGTAATCGGCGGCGCCCAGCACCAGAGCCGTGCGCACATAGTTGAAATCCTCGTAATTGCTGATCACGAGAAATTCACAGTCCATTCCCCGCTCCCGGACGGTCCGGATCAGCTCGATGCCGTCCATGGCAGGCATCTTCAGATCGCAGATGATCAGATCCGGATGAAAGCGGCCCGCCATCTCCAGCGCCTCCTCGCCGTTGGAGGCGGTGGCGCAGATGTGGAAGCCGAGAGCGCCCCAGTCCAGCATGGAGCGCAGCGCGATTTTTACGATAGGCTCATCGTCAACGATCAGTACTTGATACATAACTTTCCCCCCTGGTATCGAAGGCCGCCGGAGAGTCGATGGCCGGAATGCGGATCCGGCAGACGGTTCCCTCTCCGGGAGCGCTCTTTACGGCAAGACCATAGTCGTCCGAAAAATAAAGATGGATACGGTCGTTCACATTTCTGCTCCCGATACCGCCAAGCCCCTTGGGAACGGCGGTCTTGTCGTTCATATCAAACCCTTTTCCGTGATCCTCCACCTCCAGGATCAGATCCTTCCCGTCCCGCAGGCAGCGGATATAGATTTCCATGACGCTCCCGTCGTTGTACGAGCCGTGCAGCACGCAGTTTTCGGCCAGCGGCTGCAGGATCAGCTTGGGAAGCATATAGCGGGAGAGCTCTTCGGGAATCTCATAATTTACATGGAAGCTTCCGGCGTACCGGATGGTCTGGATCGAGAAATAGTGCTTCAGATTGTCGATCTCCTCCTGGATCGAGATAAACTCGTGGTCGTTGATCAGCGTGTTTTTCAGAAGCTCGCTCAGGGAGCGGATGCCGTCGGCCACGACCCGGTCCTGGTTCATCTGCGCCACCAGCCGCAGCGTGTTCAGCGTATTGAACAGGAAATGTGGGTTGATCTGGTACTGGAGCATCTTCAGCTCCAGCTCCCGCTTGCGCGCTTCGCTCGCCTGCTGCTGCTCCAGCAGAAGCTGGATCTCCGTGACCATGCCGTCGATGTTGTCGGACAGATAGGAAAGCTCGTCGCTGCCGCCGTCCCGGATCCGTGCCTCCATATCCCCCTCGGACACGGCCTGGCAGGTCTCCACCATATGCTGGATCGGATGCGAGATGCTCAGATAGGTGTAGGTGGTCATGGTCAGCGCCGCGCAGGCCATGAGGATCGAGACCGCAAGGAACTGACCCGTGAGAGTCGAATTTCCATATAGAAAATAGGAATATATGTACATAAACAGAAGAGGAAGGACGGTGGACACGAGATAGGATATGACCAGCCGGTTCTGTATGTTCAGGTTGCGCAGGCCCACGAGAGCGAAGTCTCTGAGAGCCTGAAATCCTTTGTCCTCCGGGTACATAAGAGATCTCCTTTCGTACGGCCGGATCCGCGATCGTAAGGACGCGCGGCCATTTTATATATTTTAACCGGAAACACGAAAATAATCCATAGCAAACACAAAAAAATCCATATTCCGGAAATTTATAGAAAAATTTATTTATTTTATGAATATTTAAGAATTCAAATAGTCCATAGGAAGGATAAGATTATAACTATACAACCGAGCGCATATTTTATAAAATAAAACCATCATAGAATTCCAAAAAGGAGGAAAAGTAGATATGATGAAATATTTACAGAAACTGGGAAGATCCCTGATGCTTCCGGTTGCCTGCCTTCCGGTATGCGGTATCTTAATGGGTATCGGATACGCGTTATCGCCCCATGCAATGCAGGGCGGCGACATCACAGGCGTAGGCCCGATCATCGGATTTTTCCTGATCAAAGCAGGGGGAGCTCTGATTGACAATATGTCGTGGCTGTTTGCCATCGGCGTCGCCGTCGGTATGGCGGACGACAACGACGGAACCGCCGGTCTGGCCGGTCTGGTATCCTGGCTCATGATCACGAACCTGCTGGCAAGCGGAACGGTCGCAACGCTGACCGGCGCTGAAGCAAACCCGGCGTTCGCAAAGATCCAGAACCAGTTCATCGGTATCCTTGCAGGTATCATTGGTTCTTCCTGCTACAACAAATTTAAAGGAACGAGACTTCCGGACGCGCTGTCCTTCTTCTCCGGCAAACGCTGCGTTGCCATCGTGACGGCGGTCGTGTCCATCATCGCGGCGGCGATCCTGTTCTTTGTATGGCCCATCGTTTACACGGCTCTGGTAGCGGTAGGCGAGAGCATCGTAAGTCTGGATGCAGTAGGAGTCGGCATTTACGCGTTCCTGAATCGTCTGCTGATCCCGTTCGGTCTGCATCACGCTCTGAACTCCGTGTTCTGGTTTGACGCGGCCGGCATCAACGACCTTGGCGCTTACTGGGCGGGCGAGATCGTAAACGGTGCAGGCGGAAGCGCAGGTATGTACATGGCAGGTTTCTTCCCGTCCATGATGTTTGGTCTTCCGGCAGCGGCTATGGCGATCATTCACTGCGCGAAGCCTGAGAAAAAGAAAGCGGCGGCATCCCTCATGGGAGCGGCAGCGATCTGCGCCTTCATCTGCGGCGTGACCGAGCCCTTCGAGTTCGCATTCATGTTCCTCGCTCCGGCTCTGTACCTTGTATATGCGATCCTCTACGGAATCTTCGCGGCAGTAACGGTAGCTCTTGGCTTCCGTGCAGGCTTCTCCTTCTCCGCAGGACTTACGGACCTTGTGTTCAGCGCTTCCCTGCCGGCGGCGCAGAAGACTCTTTTGATCATCCCGCTTGGCATCGCGGCGGCGATCGTGTTCTATCTGGTGTTCCGCTTCGCGATCACGGCATGGAATCTGAAGACTCCGGGACGTGAGGACGATGATGTGGATGAGACCAAGATCGAGCTGGCAAACAACGACTTTACCGCAATGGCGACCATCATTCTCGAGGGACTCGGCGGAAAAGCAAACGTGACCAGCGTTGACAACTGCATCACCAGACTTCGTCTGGAGATCAAAGACTACACTGCGGTAGACGAGAAGAAGATCAAATCCGCAGGCGTCAGCGGAGTCATCCGCCCCAGCAAGACCTCTGTCCAGGTCATCATCGGACCGAAGGTACAGTTTGTGGCAGATGAGCTCAAGAAGCTTATGTAAGCCAATCCACTATCCTAACATATATCGAAGAAGGGGCTCCGGATTTTCCGGGGCTCCTTCTTCGTGGTATAACAGTTCAGCCAGCCGAAAGCAGCAGGACAAAATCGTGCTCGCACGAATTTTGGTCTGCTGCTTTTGGCTGAGGGAGCGCCAGATCATGAGCAAAGATAGCCGCGCAGCGGCGGGGAGCGCGTCAGCGCGGCTTTGCGAATGGCGCGGGCTGAGCTGTTACTCTTCGTAACGTTCAGCCCGGCCGCATTCGTTGACAGTTTTTCTCAGATTTGGTATGATAATTCCAGAAGAAAACGAGGGGGAGCGCGGGAAATGAAATACGCACATCGCCTGGGCAAGGCGCTCATGCTGCCGGTGGCGTGCCTGCCGGTGGCGGGTCTTCTGATGGGGCTTGGATACTGGGTAGAATCGATGGGATCCGCCGAGCTGTACCTGCTTTCGCAGGTCATGGTGAAGGCGGGTTCCGCGTTGATGGATCATATGAGCATCCTGTTTACGCTGGGCGTGGCCATGGGCATGGCGGACGAACAGGACGGCGCGTCGGTGCTGGCCGGAGCGGTGAGCTGGATGATGATCCAGAACGTGCTGTCTCCCGCCAATGTGGTCGTGCTGACGCAGGGGAGACTGCCCTCCGTTCCCTTTGAGCATATCGACAATCAGCTGATCGGCATCCTGTGCGGCCTCATCGGCGCGCACTGCTGCAATCGTTACCGTCACCGGCACCTGTCCGGCGCTCTGGCCATCTTCGGAGGCAGGCGGCTGGCCGTGTTGGCGTCCTGTGCCTATGCGGCGGTGGCCTCGCTGGTGCTGTTGTTCGTCTGGCCGACGCTGTACGGCGGATGCGTCTACATCGGAGAGTCGATGATCGGAGCCGGAGCTCTGGGGGCCGGGATCTACGGATTTTTGAACCGTCTTCTGATTCCTACGGGGTTCCATCACGCGCTCAACTCCATTTTCTGGTTCGACATGGCGGGCATCTCGGACCTGAACAATTTCTGGAACGGCACGGGAGTGTACGGGCAGACCGGCATGTATATGACGGGCTTTTTCCCGGTCATGATCTTCGGGATGCCGGGGGCGGCTCTGGCTATGTATCACACGGCCCGGACCGAGAAGCGGAAAATGGCGGGGGGACTTTTGCTGACAGCGTCGCTCTGTTCGGTGCTCACAGGCGTCACCGAGCCGCTGGAGTTCTCGTTTATGTTCCTCGCCCCGGAGCTCTTTTTGCTCCACGCGTTTCTGACCGGGCTCTCGGCGTTTGTCTGCGCGGCGCTTCCGTTCCGGGTGGGATTTAATTTCAGCGCCGGGCTTTTGGATTATCTGCTGTCGCTGAACGCGCCGCTGGCGGAGAATCCGTGGCTTTTGTGGCCCGTGGGACTGGGCTTTGGATGCCTGTACTACCTTTTGTTCCGATTTTGCATCCAGACCTTCCGGCTGCCGACGCCGGGAAGAGAGAAGGACGCGGAGGAGCAGACATGATCGGGCGCATGGCTGGGAAGGCAGTGATCCAGCCATGCATCTCGAAAGCCCGCTGCTGCGCAGCTTATCCGGCGCTTGCGCGCCTGCTTTCTCGATCACGGCTAAGCGCCGTATGCCCGATATAAAAAATGTCTGCTTACATGCAGGCATGACGCATCCATTTTTTATATCGGGCGCATGGCTGGATAGTTAGGATTTTCCATAAAAACGGGAAGATTTTGAATAGACGGGCGGGGCTTGTTCTGGTATTCTGAAAGGAAGAGGAAATATATCAGGAGGGTTTTTATGTTTGGCATTTTTAAAAAGAAGAAAACGATTTATGAGATGAAGGCGGCGGCCGGCGGGGATGTGATCCCCATGTCGGAGGCCAAGGATCCCGTGTTCTCCTCGTGCGCGCTGGGGAACGGAGTGGTGATCCGCCCGGACGGGAGAGAGGTCGTGGCTCCGGCGGACGGCAAGGTGACGGTCACCATGGACGGCAGCAACCACGCGGTGGGGCTGGAGCTGAAGGGCGGAGTCGAGATCCTGATCCATATCGGCGTGGACACGGTGGCGCTGAAGGGGGAGGGCTTTGAGTCCCTTGTGAAATCCGGGGATGAGGTGAAGGAAGGCTCGGTGCTGATCCGCTTTGACCGGGAAGGGATGGAGGCCAAGGGCTACTGCATGGAGGTCATGCAGATCGTCATGGAGAACGAGGTGTCCGGGAAGGTACAGTACGTCACCGGACTGACGGCGGAGGCCGACAATAGGGGGGTGGGAAGCTGGGAAGCCTGACGGAACGGACGCGGGGGCCGCGAAAAATGATCGCTCATTTTTCGCGGCCCCGTCTGTGTATACGGGAACCGGACGCGCGGATTCTTTTGATCAAAACTATTGACTTCACGAAAGTGTTTTCGTATTATGGTATAGATAGCGCGGACGGACGGGAGAGAGCATCCGGTCAGGACGCGCCGGTAAGGAGGAAGAAAGATGCAGGAGCTGATAAGAGTGGCCGTGGACGCCATGGGAGGAGACAACGCGCCCTCCGAGATCGTCAAAGGAGCCGTGGAGGCGCTGGACGCCAGAGCGGATCTGAAGATCTTGCTGGTGGGCCGCGAGGAGGACGTGCGCAGAGAGCTTTCCGGATATTCCTATGACGCCGCCCGGGTGGAGGTAGTGAACGCCAGCGAGGTCATCGAGATGGCGGAGCCGCCCGTACAGGCCATCCGCACAAAGAAGGATTCCTCGATCGTCGTCGCCATGAAGCTGGTGAAGAACGGGGAGGCGGACGCGTTTGTGGGAGCCGGAAGCACGGGAGCGGTCCTCGTGGGAGGCCAGCTCATCGTAGGAAGACTCAAGGGCGTGGAGCGCCCGCCTCTTGCGCCTCTTCTTCCCACCGCAAAAGGGGCTTCTCTGCTGATCGACTGCGGAGCCAACGTGGATGCGAGGCCCTCTCATCTGGTCCAGTTCGCAAAGATGGGTTCCATTTATATGGAGAACATTATGGGCGTCAAAAACCCGAGAGTCGCCATCGTGAACATCGGGGCCGAGGAGGAGAAGGGCAACGCGCTGGTGAAGGAGACATTCCCGCTCCTGAAGGCATGTCAGGACATCAATTTTATCGGAAGCATTGAAGCGCGCGACATCCCGACCGGGTATGCGGACGTGATCGTTTGCGAGGCCTTTGCGGGAAACATCATTCTGAAGCTGTACGAGGGAGTGGGCGCGACGCTGATCTCCATGGTGAAGGAGGGCATGATGAGCTCTCTTCGCAGCAAGATCGGGGCGCTGCTGGTCAAGCCGGCGCTCAAGAGCACGCTGAAGCAGTTCGACACAAGCCAGCACGGAGGAGCTCCGCTTCTGGGGCTTAAAGGTCTGGTGGTGAAGACGCACGGAAGCTCCAAGGCGACGGAGATCCGCAATTCCGTCCTTCAGTGCGCGACTTTCGTCGAGCAGGGGATGAATGAAAAAATCAAAGCCGGGATACAGGCGGAAGAAAAGAAGGAAGAAAATCAGGAAGGAATGAGAGATCATGGAATTTGAGAAATTACAGGAGATCATCGCGGAGGTGCTGAATGTGGATCCGGAGGAGATTACGACGGAGACCAAGTTTGTGGACGATCTGGGAGCGGATTCTCTGGATGTGTTCCAGATTATTATGGGTATCGAAGAGGAGTTTGATATCGAGATCTCAAATGAAGATGCAGAGAAGATTGTAACCGTCGGGGACGCTGTCGAGCAGATTAAAAATGCATTAAACTAGATCAGGGGGTGTTGCAGGTTCCTGCAGCACCTTTTTTAAAGGAGAAAACAATGGACAAGATTCTTCTGACAAAGCTGGAGGAGAAGATCGGATACCGGTTTGCGGACAAGGGGCTTCTCAGACAGGCCATGAGCCACAGCTCCTATGTCAACGAACGCCATATGGGGAAGCTTCGCAGCAACGAGCGTCTGGAATTTCTGGGGGACGCGGTGCTGGAGCTGGTCACCAGCGAACATCTGTACCGCCATTTTCCACAGATGCCGGAGGGGGACGCCACGAAGATGCGGGCGAGCATCGTGTGCGAGCAGACGCTGGCCTTCTGCGCCAGGGCGATCCCGCTGGGAGACTACATCCTGCTGGGGAGAGGCGAGGAGAGCAGCGGAGGACGCGCGAGGGCGTCCATCACGTCGGACGCCTGCGAGGCGCTGATCGGAGCCATCTATCTGGACGGTGGTTTTACTAACGCAAAAGATTTTATCTGCCGGTTCATCCTGAACGATCTGGAGAACAAGCAGCTCTTTTTTGATAGTAAGACCATTTTGCAGGAGCGGATCCAGGCGCACCATGAGGAGAGCCTGCACTATGAGCTGGTGGGAGAGGAAGGCCCCGATCACCAGAAGAGCTTCGTGGTGGAGGCCATGCTGGGGGAGAAGGTCATCGGCCGGGGCAAGGGCCGCACAAAGAAAGCGGCGGAGCAGGAGGCGGCTTACCACGCCCTGACGGGACAGGACACTTAGTAACAGGAATGAATGGAATGAGTACATGTATTTAAAAAGCATCGAGGTGCAGGGCTTTAAGTCTTTTGCAAACAAAATCGTATTTGAATTTCACAACGGGATCACGGGGATCGTGGGGCCAAACGGCTCGGGAAAGAGCAACGTGGCCGACGCGGTCCGCTGGGTGCTGGGAGAGCAGCGGGTCAAGCAGCTGCGCGGCGGCACCATGCAGGACGTCATCTTCTCGGGAACGGAGAACCGCAAGCCCTTAAGCTTCGCCTCCGTGGCCATCACCATGGACAACGCGGATCACAAACTCCCGGTGGCCTATGAGGAGGTGACGGTCACAAGAAGGTTATATCGCTCGGGGGAGAGCGAATATCTTTTAAACGGGACGGTCTGCAGGCTCAAGGACATTCAGGAAATGTTCTACGACACGGGAATCGGCAAGGAGGGCTACTCCATCATCGGACAGGGCCAGATCGACCGGATCTTAAGCACGAGGCCCGAGGAAGCCAGAGAACTGTTCGACGAGGCCACGGGCATCGTCAAGTTCAAGAAACGAAAGAAGACGGCGGAGAAGAAGCTGGAGGACGAAAAGCAGAATCTCCTGCGCGTCAACGACATCCTGACAGAGCTGGAAAAGCAGCTGGGCCCGCTGGAGCGCCAGTCTGAGAAGGCGAGAGAGTACCTGAAGAAAAAAGAGACGCTCAAAGAGTTCGAGGTACATATTTTCCTGATGGAGATGGAAAATATAAAAAAGCAGCTTGCGGAGCTTGACAAGAACCGGCTCATCACGCAGGAGGATCTGGACGGGACGAAGGAAGCGTTTGAAAACACGAAGCTTGAGTACGAGCGGATCGAAAAGGAGCTGGAGGAGATCGAGCGCCGGATCGACGAGGCCAGGGAGGCGGCCTCCGAGGCGCGCGTGGAAAAGCAGCAGATGAAAGGGCAGGCCGCGGTCCTGAAGGAGCAGATCCGCTCCGCCATGGCCAACGCGAAGCACTATGAGGACCGGCTGTCGGGCATCGAGACCGAGCTTTCCGGGCGGGAGCGGGAAAAGAGCGGGCTCCTGACCGAGAAGGAAGAGCAGGACCGGACGCTTTCGCAGGCGGAGCGGGTGCAGGAGGAGGCGCAGGAGCGTCTCCGCGAGATCCAGCAGCGCATCGCCGACAGCCAGACCAACATGGAGCACAGCAAGAACGAGATCATCGCCCTTCTGAACAGCCGTTCGTCCATCAAGGGAAAGCTCCAGCGCTACGACGCCATGACCGAGCAGATCCAGATCCGCATGTCGGAGCTGAGCCAGAAGCTGATCCGCATGAAGAGCGACGAGCTGGATCAGGAGGCGCTCCTTCAGGAGCGGGAGGCGGAGCTTGCGGCGGTCAGTCTCGAGCTTCAGGAAAAGACGCAGGAGCGGGAGGCGATCGAGCGGCGGATCGCCGAGCTCCAGCAGCAGATCACCGTGAGCCGCAAGCGGATGGAGGACGGCCAGAGCGCCTATCACAGGGAGGCGTCAAGGCTTGAGTCCCTGCAGAACCTGGCCGAGCGATACGACGGCTACGGCAACAGCATCCGGCGGGTCATGGAGCAGAAGAGCCGGGAAAACGGGATCTGCGGCGTGGTGGCCGATCTGATCCAGACCGATAAGAGATACGAGACGGCCATCGAGACGGCGCTGGGCGGCAGCATCCAGAACGTGGTGACCGAGGATGAGGAGACGGCAAAGCGGCTGATCCAGTATCTGAAGCAGAACCGGTTCGGACGGGTGACGTTCCTGCCGCTGACGGCGGTGCGAAGCCCGCAGGAGTTTGCGAAGCCGCAGGCACTCCGGGAGCCGGGCGTCATCGGCCTTGCCCACACGCTGGTGGAGACCGACGACCGCTACCGTGGCATCTGCGCCCAGCTTCTGGGCCGTACCCTCGTGGTGGACCAGATCGACCACGCGGTGGAGCTTCAGCGGAAATACCGCTACAGTCTCCGGATCGTGACGCTGGAGGGCGAATCGCTGAATCCGGGCGGCTCCATGACGGGAGGCGCGTTCAAAAACAGCAGCAGCCTTCTGAGCAGGAAGCGAGAGATCGAGGAGCTGAAAGAAAAAGTGGACCGTCTCCGGCAGGAGCTCTCCGGCGTGCAGCGCAAGCTGGTGGAGCTCCAGAACGAACGGAGCGGCTGCTACTCCACGCTGGATCAGGGCGCCGAGGCGCTGCAGGCCATCCGGGTGCGGGAAAATACGGCCCGCATGAACGTGGAGCAGTTAAGATCCCAGAAAGAGGCGGCCGGGAGCGGCCGTCAGGCGCTGGAGCAGGAGGAGGCGGAGCTTCGCCGTCAGACAAGGGAGATCGAGCAGTTCCGAAAGGACAACCAGACGGAGCTCAAGGACTCGGAGGCCATGGAGAAGGCCCACACCTGCGCGGTGGAGACCTACCAGCAGCGGCTGGAGGAGGACCGGGAGAAGGAAGCGGCCGCGGTGAAGGAGCTGGAGGAGATCCATCTGGACACGGCGTCCGTCCGCCAGAAAGCGGAGTTCTCCGCGGAAAATTTAAGACGCGTGGAGAGCGAGATCGACAAGCTGCAAAGAGAGCGGGAGCAGCTCCGGACAGACCGGACGCAGGCGGACGAGGATACCAGAAGCCGCGAGGAGGGCGTGAGCGCCCTTCAGGAGCAGATCGACGCGGCGTCCGCCCGGATGGAGGAGCTGGAGCGGCGGACAGAGGAGCTCCAGCGCCAGAAGGAGGAGCAGTCCTCCTCCCACAAGGCGTTCTTCGGGAGACGGGAGGAGCTGTCCGGCCGCATGAACGAGCTGGACAAGGAGCTGTTCCGTCTGGGAAGCCAGAAGGAAAAGCTGGAGGAAACGTCCGAGTCGCTCATGAACCACATGTGGTCGGAGTACGAGCTTACCTACAACGCGGCTCTGCCTCTCCGCAAGGAAGGCTTTGACAGCCTCCCGGCGCTCAAAAAAGACTGCGCGGCGGTGAAGGAGGAGATCAGGTCCCTCGGAAACGTCAACGTCAACGCCATCGAGGACTATAAGGAGATCTCGGAGCGCTTTTCGTTCATGGACGGCCAGCGAAAGGATCTTCAGGAGGCGGAGGGAGCCTTAAAGCAGGTGATCGGGGAGCTGGACAGCGGCATGAAAAAGCAGTTCATGGAGCAGTTCGCCCTGATCCAGAGAGAGTTTGACAAGGCGTTCAAGGAGCTGTTCGGCGGGGGAAAGGGCACGCTGGAGCTGATCGATCAGGAGGACATCCTGGAGACCGGCATCCGCATCATCTCCCAGCCGCCGGGGAAAAAGCTCCAGAATATGATGCAGCTTTCGGGAGGAGAGAAGGCGCTGACGGCCATCGCCCTCCTGTTTGCGATCCAGAACCTGAAGCCGTCGCCCTTCTGTCTCCTGGACGAGATCGAGGCGGCGCTGGACGACTCCAACGTGGTCCGGTTCGCGAAGTATCTGCATAAGCTTACGAAGGATACCCAGTTCATCGTCATCACCCATCGAAGGGGAACGATGAACGCGGCCGACAGACTGTACGGCATCACCATGCAGGAGAAGGGCGTGTCCACCCTCGTGTCGGTCAATCTCATAGAAAATGATCTGGACAAATAGAGGAGGCGGGTGTAATGTCTGAAGAAAGAAGAGGATTTTTCCGGCGTCTGACGGATGGTCTGGCGAAAACGAGAAACAACATCGTGGCGGGAATGGACGCTATTTTCAGCGGATTTTCGGATATTGACGACGATTTCTACGACGAGATCGAGGAGATACTGGTCATGGGCGACATCGGGATCAACGCCACCACGTCCATCATCTCCAACCTGAAGCAGAAGGTGAGAGAGCAGCATATCAGGCGTCCGCAGGAGTGCAAGGAGCTGCTGATCAACAGCATCAAGGAGCAGATGCAGGTGGGCGAGACGGCCTATGAGTTCGAGCACAGGACGTCGGTGGTGCTGGTCATCGGCGTCAACGGCGTGGGAAAGACCACGTCCGTCGGAAAGCTGGCCGGAAAGCTGAAGGATCAGGGACGCCGGGTCATCCTGGCCGCGGCGGACACCTTCCGGGCCGCGGCGGGCGAGCAGCTCACCGAGTGGGCCAACCGGGCCGGCGTGGAGATCATCGGCGGAGCCGAGGGCGCGGACCCGGCGGCTGTGGTCTACGACGCGGTCAGCGCGGCAAAGGCGAGGAAGGCCGACGTGCTCCTGATCGACACGGCCGGCCGGCTCCACAACAAGAAGAATCTCATGGAGGAGCTGCGCAAGATCAACCGGATCATCGAGCGGGAATATCCGGACGCTTACCGGGAGACGCTGGTCGTGCTGGACGGCACCACCGGACAGAACGCGCTGGAGCAGGCAAGGCAGTTCGGGGAGGTGGCGGATCTGACCGGCATCATCCTGACCAAGCTGGACGGCACGGCCAAGGGCGGCATCGCCGTGGCGGTGCAGTCGGAGCTCAACATCCCGGTGAAATACATCGGCGTGGGAGAACATATCGACGATCTGCAGAAATTTGACGCAGACACATTTGTAAACGCTCTGTTCCTGACGGGAGCCGGAGAATAGAGGGACTTGCGACAACAAAGGAGAGTGGGGAACATGATGACTTTGGAGAAATTCGAGGAGGCCTGCGAGATCGTAGGCCGGGTGACCAACAGGACGGGACTGATGTACAGCCAGTGCTTCAGCGACCAGTGCGGCAACAAGGTATACCTGAAGCCGGAGAACATGCAGAAGACCGGAGCCTTTAAGATCCGGGGCGCGTACTATAAGATCAGCACGCTGTCCGAGGAGGAGAGGCAGAAAGGGCTGATCACGGCCTCCGCAGGGAACCACGCGCAGGGCGTGGCCTACGCGGCCAGAGAGTACGGCTGCCGCGCGGTCATCGTCATGCCCACGGCGACGCCGCTCATCAAGGTGAACCACACGAAGGAGTACGGCGCGGAGGTGGTGCTGTACGGCAACGACTACGACGAGGCGTGCGCCCACGCGCTGGAGCTGGCAAAGGAGAAGGGCTACACCTTCATCCATCCCTTCGACGACCCGGACGTGGCGACGGGACAGGGGACCATCAGCATGGAGATCTTCAAGGAGCTTCCGCTGGTGGATTACATTCTGGTCCCCATCGGCGGCGGCGGACTGGCGGCGGGCGTGGCTACGCTGGCCAGAATGCTGAACCCGAAGATCAAGGTCATCGGTGTGGAGCCCGAGGGAGCCAACTGCATGGAGCAGTCGCTGAAAAAGGGAGAGGTCATCTGCCTTCCGCACAGCAGCACCATCGCAGACGGCACGGCGGTGCGGGAGCCCGGCAAAAAGATCTTCCCCTACATCCAGAAGAACATCGATCACGTGATCTCCGTACCCGACGACGAGCTGATCGTGGCGTTCCTCGACATGGTGGAGAACCACAAGATGATCGTGGAAAATTCCGGACTTCTGAGCGTGGCGGCCCTGAAGCATCTGAATGTAAAAAACAAGAAGGTGGTCTGCATCCTGAGCGGCGGCAACATGGACATCATCACCATGTCGTCGGTGGTGCAAAACGGCCTGATCCAGCGCGACCGGATCTTCTCTGTGTCCGTGCTGCTGCCGGATAAGCCGGGAGAGCTGGTCCACGTGGCTTCGGTCATCGCAAAGGAGCAGGGCAACGTGATCCGTCTGGATCACAACCAGTTCGTGAGCACCAACCGGAGCGCGGCCGTGGAGCTGAAGATCACGCTGGAGGCATTTGGAACCGAGCACAAGGAGCGGATCATCAGGGCGCTTCGGGAGGCGGGCTACACGCCGAAGGTCATCGGCGTCAACATCTAGGAGACGGGGATGGAGGAAAACATGAGCAGATACAAAGAGATCAAAGCAGCGATTCTCGGAGCGGGCACGGTGGGCGGAGGCGTCTACAAGCTGATCGGGAGAAGACAGGACGAGCTGCCGGATAAAATACAGGCGAAGCTGACGGTCAGCAGGGTGCTGGTGAAAAATCTGAACAAGAAACGGGAGGGGATCCCGTCGGAGCTTCTGACCGACGACTGGGAGAGCATCCGGAAGGATCCGGACATCCGGATCGTCATCGAGCTGATGGGCGGCATCGAGCCGGCCCGCACCTACATCCTGCAGGCGCTGGAGGCGGGAAAGAACGTGGTGACGGCCAACAAGGACCTGCTGGCGGAGCACGGCAAGGAACTGATGGACGCAGCGGAGAGAAGCGGCTGCGACCTGTATTTTGAGGCGGCTGTGGGCGGCGGCATCCCCATCATCCGGCCGCTGAAGGAGTGCCTCGCGGGAAATGAGATCACCGAGGTCATGGGCATCGTAAACGGCACCACCAACTACATCCTGACGAAGATGACCAAAGAGGGCATGGATTTCGGAGAAGCGCTGGGACAGGCGCAGAAGCTTGGCTTTGCGGAGGCGGATCCCACGGCGGACGTGGAGGGACTGGACGCCGGCAGAAAGATGGCGATCCTCGCGTCGCTGGCGTTCCACTCCCGCGTGACGTTTCAGGACGTGGAGGTGAAGGGCATCACGAAGATCACGGCCAGAGACATCCAGTACGCCGACGCGTTCGGCTACGTGCTGAAGCTTCTGGGCGTGGCGCGCAGCGAGGACGGCCAGATCGAGGCGGGCGTCTCGCCGGTCATGATCCCGAAGACGCATCCGCTGGCCAATGTGAACGACTCGTTCAACGCGGTGTTCGTCCACGGGGACGCGGTGGACGACGCCATGTTCCAGGGGCGCGGCGCGGGCGAATTTCCCACGGCCAGCGCGGTGGTGGGCGACGTGATCGCCGTGGCGCGGAACATGCAGTACGACTGCTGCGGCCGGATCGGCTGCAGCTGCTATAAAAACCTGCCCATGAAACCGGCGGGCGAGTCCAGACACAAATATTTCCTGCGGCTGATCGTGGAGGACCGGACCGGCATCCTGGCCGGAGTGGCCGGCGTGCTGGGCAACAACGGCGTGAGCATCAACCAGGTCATCCAGAAGCCCGCCGTGGACGGCGTGGCCGAGCTGGTGGTCATCACCGACAAGGTGGAGACCCGCCATCTGCACGACGCGCTCGTGATCTTCGGCGAAATGTCCATGATCCGCGAGGTGGCTTCCGTGATCCGGGTCTATACGCAGAAATAAGCGGGGCGATTCAGCCATGCATCTCGAAAGCCCGCTGCTGCGCAGCTTATCCGGCGCTTGCGCGCCTGCTTTCTCGATCACGGCTAAGCGCCGTATGGCAAATATGGGAAAGCTCTGCTTACATGCGAGCATGACGCAGCGCCTCCCCATATTTCCCGCATGGCTGAATAGGTAGCTGGAGAAAGCTGGCTGTTTATTTTTCCGGACGGACGGGCACACTCACACTGTGCAGTTCAGAAAGGAGTGTGCCGATTGGAGATCAGACAGATTGCCGGGGACAATTTTCAGACTGAAGTGACGGAGGCCGGACGTCCGGTGCTGCTGGAATTTTATGCGGACTGGTGCGGCCCCTGCAAAGCACAGCTTCCGGTTCTTAAGGAAGCGGCGGAGGAAGCCTGCGACGTGAAGTTTGTCAGGGTCAATGTGGATCAGGATCCGGGGTTGGCCGAACGTTTCGGCGTAAAGCAGGTTCCCTCCATGCTGATCATGAACGGGGAGCAGATCTGCCGGCGGATCCCCGGATTCCAGCCGTTGGAAGCGGTGCTGGCCTATCTGGAATTGTAAGAGATTACAACCGCGACGGGGCCTCCGCAGAAATAAGTTTTCTGCGGAGGCCCCGTCGCGGTTGAGGTCCGGCCTGCGTCCGTGCTTCCACCCCGCTCCGCCGCTGCCGTCTTTAGCCCCTCTGGCCGATCAGCTCCTTCAGCCGGTCGTAGATCTCCGGCGTGCAGGTCAGCACGTCGGAATTTTCAAGGACGGGCGGCTTCGAGCCGTCCCACCGGGTGATGCGTCCGCCCGCCTCTTCGATGAGGAGAAGCCCCGCGGCGTAGTCCCACGGCTTTAAGTTCCACTCGAAGAAGCCGTCCACCCGTCCGGCGGCCACGTAGCACAGGTCGAGAGCGGCCGAGGCGCTCCTCCGGAAATCTGCGGTCTCCATAAAGATCCGCTGGAACAGCGGGAAGAGCATGGCGGCCCGGTCCTTCTCATAGGGGCTTGAGCCGAAGGCAATGATGCAGGCGTCCAGTTCCGACCGGTGGGACACGTGGACGGGGCGGCCGTTTAAGTACGCGCCCTGTCCGCGGACCGCGTGGAAGGTCTCCTCGGTGAACGGGTTGTAGACCACGCCGAAGACGACCTGTCCGCCCTCGTAGAGCGCGAGGGAGACGGCGCTCATGCGGTAGTCGTGGATCAGATTGGTCGTGCCGTCGATGGGATCCAGGATCCAGTAGGAGCGGGCCGGATCCAGATCCCGGTTTTCCTGCTCCTCCGATAAGAGGATCACATCCGGCGTCCGGAGCGACAGCTCCCTGCGCAGATATTCCTGTACGGCCACGTCCACCTGCGTCACATAGTCGGCGGCCCCCTTCACGGTGACGGCGTGCGCCATCTCTTCATTGAAAATCAGTTTCCTGGCGCTGTGCACCAGTTCGATGATCTCGCGATAATCCATTGATCTTTCGTTCCTCCTTTTTGTTCTCACAGAGTCTTCAAAAAATTCAGGGATCCGGACGGATTTCCGGTCCCCTTCTCCATCAGGGAGATCAGCCCCTCGATGGTATGCTCGATCTCCTCCTGCGTGCCGGGCACCAGCGTGTTGTCGATCTTGACGGCCAGCACGATCAGCGCGATCTCCGCCAGAGCGGCCGGATAGTCGAAGCGGATCTCGCCGTTTTGGATGCTCTGAGTGAGGATCTCGGTCAGGGCGGGCTTTAACTCGGTCACCAGATGGTTCAGATATTTCTGATGGATGTACGCCTTCTCGGGCGCGTCCATGGCCTCGCCGGCCGAATCCCTCCGGCGGAACGCCAGAGACGAATTGCGGCAGGCCTGAAAGATCATGGCCATGCGGGTAAAGGAGGGGATCTCCGTCCGTGAGGCCAGCTGCTTGGCCGTCTCCAGCGGCTTCTCATAGCTCCGCTCCACAAGAGCCTCCAAAATGGCGTCTTTGGACGGAAAGTAATAGTAGATGCTCCCCTTCCCGATGCCTGCCGTCTGGGCGATCTCGCTGACGGATATGGTGCGGATGTCCCTGGTTTCCAGAAGCGTCTGAAGAGCGTCCAGGATCATGTCGTATTTTGCGGAACCTGCCATGTATGTCTCCTCCTTTGTCAGTCCTCTCTGTATCATACACCAAAATCAGTGATTTTCACATCCCCAAAGAAGTTTTCTGGAAATTTTAACAGAAAAACAAAAATCCTAACCGGAAATTCCGTGATAAATTATATTGACCACCGGTCGAAAAGGTGCTATTGTCATGGTAAAGACATTCGACTGATGGTCGAAAAGAGAAAGGGAGAGGATGATGAAAAATACAGGAAGGGCAGCGGCGGCGCTGCTGGGACTTCTCTCGGTCGCGGAGGCGGGAGGTTCCTTCTATTTCTACCGGAGGACCATGAAGCGGGGCGGCGCGAAGGTGGAGCGGACCATGAGCATGGCCGGGACCGACTGGGATCAGTACCGGCCCATGCTGGAGAAGAGAAGGGAATATCTGAACAGCCAGACGCAGAAGGAGGTGTACCTCACATCGGACGACGGACTTCGGCTGCACGCCACATGGATCCCGCAGGGAGAAAAGAAAAAAGTGGTCATCTGCTTCCACGGCTATACCAGCCGGGGCAAGGACGACTATGTGGGACTGTCCGATTATTATCTGAAGCGAGGGTTCTCCATGCTCCTGCCGGACGCCAGGGCGCATGGGGACAGCGAGGGCCAGTATATCGGCTTTGGCTGTCTGGACCGGTTTGACGCGCTCGCATGGATCCGCTGGGTGATCCGGCAGGCGGGCGAGGACGTACAGATCCTGCTCCACGGCACGTCCATGGGAGGAGCCACGGTGCTGATGGCAAGCGGCCTTGCGCTCCCGCCGCAGGTGAAGGCGATCGTCTCGGACTGCGGCTTTACTTCCGCGAAGGAGGTGTTCACCCATGTGCTCCATTCCATGTATCATCTTCCGGCATTTCCGATGATCGGGATCGCAAGCCTCGTCAACCGGTGGAAGGCGGGATACGGCCTGGACGACTGCAACGCGGCCAGAGAGGTGAGAAAGGCAAAAGTACCGGCGCTTCTCGTGCACGGCTCGGCGGACAGCTTCGTGCCGTGCAGCATGTGCGACGAGATCTATGAAAATTACGGGGCGGAAAAGCAGAAGCTGATCGTGGAGGGCGCGGCCCACGCGGAGAGCTATTACAAAAACAGGGAGGCGTATGAGAACGCCCTGGACCAACTGATAGGAGGGACCATACAATGATGAGAAGGAGAAAAGGACATCCGGTGTATCCGCTGACGGCGGCGCAGAAATTTCATTTCTTTTACCTGAATTTCTGCCCGAAAAAGGAAGTGCTGAACATCGGCACCAGCCTGACCATCCAGGTGGAGCTGGACCGGGAGGAGCTGAAAAAAGCCGTCTATAAGGCGTACGACCGGTGTGAATCCATGCGTCTGCGGTTTGCGCAGGACAAGGAGGGCACATGGTATCAGTACGTGGCGGACAAGGAGGAGCGCGACATCGAGTTTGTGGATTTCTCGGAGGGGACGATGGAGGAGGCCGAGGAGACCATGAAGGCGTGGACGAGAGTGCCCTTTCAGCCGGTGGATTCGCCCATGAACCGGATCGTCATGATCCGGACGCCGGATGGTTTCGAGGGGCTTTATCTTCTGGTGGACCACCGGACGATGGACGCCCAGTCGCTGATCTGCTTTTTGAAGGATGTGATCGAGCTCTACTGCAGCGCCAAATACGAGGGCGTTCCCTATCCGAAGGACATGGCCTCCTACATCGAGCAGCTTCAGAAGGATCTGGCTTATGAAGCCGGATGCAGGGCGAAGGAGCGGGACGAGGAGTTTTTCCAGAACCTGATCGACGGGACGCCGGAGCCCATCTACAACGGCATCGACGGCCCGGCGGCGCTTCTGGAGGAGAGAAGAAAAAGCGGGAATCCCGAGGCGCGGGCAGCCGTCAACGTGTCGGACAGCGTGGATTCGGCGCTGGACGTCTTCCATCTGGAGGAGGAGCCCACGCGCAGGCTTATGGATTTCTGCGAGAAATATCATGTGTCGCTGGTGTGCCTGCTCCTCATGGGGCTTCGCACCTATTATCAGAAGATGAACGGAAACGACGACGTGTCCATCAACACGGCCATCGCCAGGAGAGCGACGCTGAAGGAGAAAAAGTCCGGCGGGACGAGGATCCACTCCTTCCCGTTCCGCACGATCATCCCGGCGGACCGCACATTCCTGCAGGGAATCTGCCAGATCCGGGACCAGCAGAACGAATATTTCCGCCATGCAAATTACGATCCGGTGTCGTACTTCGCCTACCGGGGACGGAAATATCCCCATCCGGGCGGAGAGACCTACGAGCCCATGTCGCTGACCTATCAGCCGCTGACCCTGAAGGACAAGGGGCTCGATCAGCTGGGAGAGATCCGGTACAAAACCAAATGGTACCCCAACGGGGCGACGACGCAGGCCATGTACCTGACCGTCATGCACCGTCCCGACGACAACGGACTGGATTTCAGCTTCGAGCATCAGGTGAAGGCCGTGTCCAGAGAAAAGCTGGAATATCTGTACTACTATCTGTGCCGGATCATGTTCAAGGGAGCGGAAAATCCGGACATGACGGTAGGCGAGCTGATGGCGCAGGTCTGACGGCGAAAAAGCGCGTCAGCGCGGCTGCGGAAAAAGTGACGGCGGGGCGGGGAGTCCTTCGCCGGTGAGAGAGAAAAAAAGGGAAAGGAAAGCAGAGTATGTTTGAAAAATTGGCGGAGATCATTTGCAATTATGTGGAGGTGGAGCAGGAGGACGTCCGTCCGGAATCCCGCTTCATGGAGGATCTGGGATTTACGTCCTTTGATTTTATGAGTATGCTGGGAGAGCTGGAGGACACCTTCGACGTGGAGATCGATCAGCAGGAGGCGTCCGGCATCCGCACCGTGCAGGAGGCGGCGGACTATCTTGAGAAACTGTCGGAAGGCTGACCGGAGAGGGGAGGGGACGAAGATGACCGCATGTACCATATGGGAACTTTTGAAAACCGCGCAGGAGCAGCACGGGCCGCAGGACGCCGTCCGCTACAAGGCGGGAAAGGGCGTCGTGGAGGGAAAGACCTACACGGAGCTTCTCAATGACAGCGAGAGCTTCTCCAAAGCCCTGTGCGCGCTTGGGGAGAGCGGGGGAAGAGTGGCGCTGACCGGGCCGAGCACCTACTCGTGGCTTACCGTCTATTTCGGGACGGTGAACATGGGAGCGACGGCGGTCCCGCTGGACGTGTCGCTGCCGGCGGAGGAGCTGTGCGAGCTGATCGACCGGGCGGACGCCACGGTGCTGGTATCGGATGAGCTTCGGGCCGACGTGCTTTCCATGGCGAAGGAGCGCTGCCCGAAGCTCCGGGCGGTGATCTCCATGGAGCGGGAGGAGGACGGGGACGGCGTCCTGTCTCTGAAAAGGCTTCTGGAATCGCACCGGGACGATCCGAAGACGTGGGAGGAGCCAGAGCCGGAGCAGCTCGCCACGATCCTGTTCACTTCCGGGACCACCGGAAAGAGCAAGGGCGTCATGCTGACTCACCGGAATTTGGCGGAGAACGCCACCTGCCTCGATATGAAATTCCCGGAGCGCTGCGTGCTTTTGTCGGTGCTCCCGATCCATCACGCCTACTGCCTGAGCATGGACATCCTGAAGGGGCTGTCGCTGGGAAGCGTCATCTGCTTCAATGATTCCCTTCTCCGGGTGGCCAGGAATATCAAGCTGTTCCGGCCCAACGTGATGCTGATGGTGCCGATGATGATCGAGACGCTGGCGAAAAAGCTTCAGGATGCGGCGGCGCTTCCGCCGGAGGCCGTGAAAAACGAGGTGTTCGGGGAGCAGTTCCACACGATCTGCAGCGGCGGAGCCTATCTGCCGCCGGATATGCTGGATCTCTTCGCGAAGTACGGCATCACGATCCTCCAGGGCTACGGCATGACCGAGTGCGCCCCGGTCATCAGCACCACCGTGAGCTGGAACGTCCGGAAGGGCTCCGTCGGGCAGCTCATGCCCAACTGCAGGGCAAAGACGGTGGACGGGGAACTGTGGGTGCAGGGAAGCAGCGTCATGCTGGGCTATTATAAGATGCCGGAGGAGACGCGCGAGGCGCTGACGGAGGACGGGTGGTTGCGGACAGGAGATCTTGGATATGTGGACGAGGAGGGCTTCGTCTACCTGACCGGCCGCCGGAAAAACCTGATCATCACGAAGAACGGGGAAAATGTGTCGCCGGAAGAGCTGGAAAACAAGCTGGGCGAGCACCGGCTCGTACAGGAGATCCTCGTGAGAGAGAGCGAGGGCGTCATCGAGGCGGAGATCTGGCCGGACGCCGAGTACGCCGCCGCCCAGGGGATCGCGGACGTCCGGGAGGCGCTTCAGGAGCTGGTGGACGGCTTCAACCGGACCGTGCCGCCCTACAAGAAGATCCTGCGTCTGAAGCTTCGGGATACAGAGTTTCCGAAGACGCCGTCGAAGAAGATCAAACGGTATTAGAAGAAACTAAAATCACAGATACGCGGAACGTGCGGTCGGTCACATCAAATTTGATCTGGCCGCCGTTTCTTTTTGCCAGCGCCCGGACGGATTCTGTGCCGATGCCGTAGCCGTCATGCTTGGTGGACAGATACCGTCCCTGATGCGTGCGCACCGGATGGGAATGGCTGTTTTCCACGCGGACGTAGAGCTTCCCGTCCTTCCAGCCTGCCTGCACGCGGATGAAGGGATGGCCGGAGGCGTCGTTCAGGGCGGCCTCGAAAGCGTTTTCCAGAAGATTGCCGAACAGGATGGACAGATCGGTGTCCCCCACGGGAATGCGGGCCGGGATCGGCGCGCTGACGGACAGGGAGATGCTCCTGTCGCGGCACAGCCCCATATAATACTGGAGGATCGCGTCGACGGTCAGATTGCGGCACAGCACCGTGCGGCCGCTCTGGCTGTCGGCGCGGAGGTATTCGGCCAGGTAGTCGCGCATCTGGCCGTACTGTCCGTTTTCCAGATAGGCGGACAGCGTCTGCATATGATGGCGCTCGTCGTGCCGGATGCGGATCGTCTCGTCGATCTTCTCGGTCAGAGCCTGATAGTGAGCCTGCTGGATCGCGACCTGGCGGGTCAGCTGCCGCCGCTCCTCCATGAAAATGTAGCGGAAGGCGTACGCGGAGGCCAGATCCTTCCAGAAGGTGTAGAGGATGGCCAACAGGAGGACCGCCGTGCCCCATTCGGAAAACCAGCCGCCGTAGACCGGTTCAAAGGACGGGAGCAGGCAGTCCCACAAAAACGCCGTCCCGTAGAAGGAGGCTCCGCACAGCAGACAGAACGTCTCCGGATCCTGACGGCGCACGGCTCTGGCCGCAGTCCCGATCAGGTAGAGCGAGAGGGCGGCCTTGTAGAGCACGGAGAGGACGGAGAACACGTCCATGACGGGAACGGTCAGCAGCGGGGAGCACAGACCGTAGAGGCCGGCGAGGACGAGCATGGAAAGCGCCGTTCCCTGGCTGATCAGAGCCGTTCTGCGGCCGGCGGCGCACAGCCGGTTGTGGAGAAAGACCACAAGGAAGGAGACCAGATACCCGCACAGGAGCTCCAGCGTGTACCACGGAAAGATCGAAAGCTCAAAGAACGAATGGAGGATCGGGTAGGAGATGAAGCCTACGGTCGCCGCGCACAGAAGAGAAAAGGGGAGCGCGTTCCTGCGCTTCATGCGAAGTCCCAGATACAAAAGTCCGAGAGCAATCAGGGAGGTCAGCACACAGGCGGACAGGCTAAGACCGATCCGGAGGTTCTGGTAGGTGAGCACCGCCGCGGGAGTGCCGAAGGCGGGCGGATAGACGAGACCGCTGTAATAGTGGGAGTAGTCGCTGACCGACAGGATCAGTCGGGTGTGTCCTCCGGAGACGAAGGTGACCAGCCGGCTCTGCGTCCGGGCCTCATAAGCGTCGGGGTCCGGATTTCCCACCTCCGCCGCCAGCGTGTCGTCCACATAGAGACGGCATGCGCTGAACACCTCCGGAAGCTCCAGCGCGTAGGTCTTTCCGGCGGGAAGATTAAGATAGAGCACATAGGTGGCGCTTCCGTGAGGGGCCCGGCGCTGTCCCATCCGGTCGAAGCGGACGGACTGGCCGATCTGCGTGTAGGTCAGATAATGGTCGGGAAGCCCTTCGTCAAAATCCTCCGGCGTCAGGAGACAGTCGGGATAGCAGGCCCATCCGGAGGTCAGAAAGCGTAAAGGACGGCGGTCCAGATCGTCCTGCGAAAGAATCAGGAGACCGTCTGCAGGCTGGATCGCACGCTGCGTGTATTTGTTGTCAAACAGATAGAGAAAAAGGAAGAGACAGGAGGCCGCCAGCACACAGAGCAGGAGGCGGACCGGTCTTTTTTTCAGCATCGTCTTCATCGGGTCTCGCACCTCCTGCGGCGGATGAAACAAAGCGCTCCTGCGGCGGTCACAGCCAGAAGCCCCAAAAGAGCGGAAGCGACGGCAAAGGCCGACAGGCCGTGGGAGACGCCGCCCGGCCGCGCGCCGCCGGACAGGGACGGGGAGCTTCCGGACACGACGCCGGAGGAGCCGGAACCTGCGGATAAGGAGAGCTCCTGCGTCACACAGAACGTTCCGCCTCTGTGGACGGTAAACGTAAGGAGTCCGCTTTCCGCATCATAGGAGCCCTCCGATAAAAGCTCCCCCTCCTCGTCCGTCAGGAAGAACGATCCGTCCGGGTCGGAGGCGGCATAAGGCAGCGTCAGGAGCGTGTCGGGAAGGGACGCGGCCTCCGCCCCGTTTTTCTGTACAGAGACAGACAGGGAGGAGAGGCCGTCCCAGAGGATCCGCACATCCAGCCGGTCCTGATCCCCCACGTCCAGAAGGTCCAGCGCCTCCGGTGAGAGGGTCATCTGGACGCCGTGCTTGGAAAAGACGGCAGAGCCGCCGCTGCTCTCGCGCATAAGGCGGAGCCGTACGCCGTAGAGGGTGTCGCCGTCTTCGGTGAAGGACTCCATGACGGGGGAGGAGCCGTCTGCATTCGCCGCGCCGCTGTCTGCCTGGGAGGAGTCTCCTGCGTCCGACGCGCCGCTGTCTGTCTGCGAGGAGCCGCCTGCATCCGCTCCTGACGAGCTGCCCGTCTGGGACGAGCCGCCCGCACTTCCGGAGCCGGTTCCTTCGGAAGTTCCGACGTCTCCTGATGAGCCGGAGCCGTCTCCGGGATCGGGCTCCCCGTCCGGTTTCTGGCCGTCCGAGCCAAGGCTTCCGCCGCCGGAGTCTCCCGGATCCGGGGAAGGCTGCACCGTGTCGCCCGGCGTGTTTCCGGACGATCCGCCTCCGTCCCGGTCGCCGCCGATGGTGGCCGACTCGTACTGCTCCCCGAGATCCCGGATCATGACGATGGCAGAGAGAGCGTCGCCGGACCGGAACCGGAAATAATAGTACCGGCCCTGCGTCAGAGAGCTCCGGTAAATCTTCAGAAACGGAAGTGAAAGATTTTCACCGCCGTCCGGATAGACCTCCCACCGGGCGGAAGTGAGCTGCTCGTCGGAGAGAGACGCGTCGCTCTCTGTATACAGAAGCGACGCGGACCCGGACGGGAAGGAGAGCGTCTCCACGACGAACGCGCTGTTGGTCACGTTTTGGATCCAGAGCTCGAAATCTTCCGGGCGGGTGATCTTGACGGGGACGCGGATCACGGCGAGATCGTCGGGGAGCGAGAAGCTCAGCGTATTCTTTTCCTCGGAAAGCTTCATGCGGATCACGATCTCATACTCGCCGGGAGCGTAAAGATCGACGCCGTCCGTATCGAAGATGTCCACATCGAGCGCGGCGGCCACGCCGTCCGCCGTGAGGCCGTACACCGACTTCAGGACGCTTTGCAGGGAGCGAAGCTCCCTCTCCCAGACTTCGGTGTCGCCGGGAGCCAGCAGGAGGCCAGACGTGCAGAGCCCCACGTTGACAAGGGAGGCGACGGCATACGTCTCTTCGGCGGAGCGCACGGTGCAGGGAACGACGATCTTGGTCAACACGCCGTCCGCAAAGACGCAGCCTGCGGGCGCGCAGAGCTGTCCGGTCATCTCGTACTCTCCGGGAACGGAGGGGTCGATGTCGGGCACGGTCCACTCTACGGAGAGCTCCGTCTCATATTCCGTCCCGTCCATGGACACGAAGCCGGTCACAGGCTCGATCACACTCTGGTAATATTCCAGATATGCGGCCACCTCCCCGGCGCTTTCGTCGGAATAGAAGACGACGGCGGGAATATCGGCGAGGACGGACGCGTTTTTCACTCCGGTGACGACGCCTCCGGACAGCTCCATCTGCGCGGCCTCCGCGAAGAGCGGACAGAGCAAAAGCCCGATCAGCAGGGCCGGAAGAAGTCGTTTTAAACCGTATCTTTTGTTCATGATCTGTATGCTCCTCCTATATCATGTGTTCAAACTGAAAATCGATGAAGGCGTCTCTGACCGCTCCGTACAGCCGGCGGCTGATGGGGAGAAGCTCCCCGTTGTCCATCAGAAAGCTGTCCTCCCGAAGCTCTCTGACGTGAAAGAGGTTGACGACGACGCCTCTGGCGCAGGAGAGAAAACGGAAGTCCCGGAGAAGCGGCTCCACGGTCTGCGAGAACGTATGCCGGGCGGAGAGATTCAGAGAGCCGTCCTGAAAATGGAGTTCGATGTGATTTCCTACCGACAGGATATAGCGGATCCTGCCGTAAGGGATTTCCCGGGTCTTTTTTCCGACGGTCACTGTGAGACGGCGCCTCTCCAGCACCAGCGAGCGGGCGCACTCCCTGACGACGGCCATGACGCTTTCCCGGGTGGGAGGCTTCCGAAGATAGCGGAGCGCCCGCACCTCGTAGCCCTCGTAGACAAATTCGTCGCTGCTCGTCAAAAAGACGATGGCAAGCTCCGGATCCAGTTCCCGGAGCCGCCGCCCCGCCTCCATGCCGTTCTGGCCGTTCATATAAATATCCAGAAAGCACAGATCGAAAAGCTCCGGCTCAAACACGGAGAGAAATTCCTCTGCGCTCTCATATTCTGAGACTTGAAAGACGAGTCCCGTCGGCTCCAGCGCCTCCTGAAGAAGCGAAAGGAGACCGGCGCGGTCCGTCTGTTCGTCGTCCACGATCGCTATGTTCATTCGTATGATCATCCTTTGGAAAATAAACTTTTCTCCAGTATAGCACAGCGGAAAAAACTTATCCAGAACCATTTCCATGGAAAAAGAAAGGGCAGGCCCGCGCCGCCGTTTGTCCAACTCTGCCCGCCGTTTGCCGAACCTTCGTTGCGATTTGCTTCCGGGAAGAGTATAAAAGAAGCATGAGGGCGGGAAATTCATGACACGAATGAAAAATGGAGAAGAAATCCATATTGAAAATCACAGTCTGGCGGACCGGGTCCGCCGGGATCTGAAAAAATACGATATGATCTATATGCAGGCGCCTCTCGGCTGGGGGAAGCACACGTTTCTCGCGGATTTTTCGCGGAAACATCCGGAGCTGAACATCTGCCTGCTGGAGCCGGGGAGCGTCCGGGAGCGCCTCGGGGATCCGGCCGCGTCCGGAAGCCTTGTGATCGTCCCGAGGCTGGAGCCGCTTCTGCTCTCCGGAGAGTGGAAGCTTCTGTGGCAGAGGATCGCCGCGCGGGACCGGCGGGAGAAATATATCCTGGCCGCGTCGGTGGATCTGCCGGAGGAGCTTCTGGCTTTCCGGGTGTCCGGAAGCCTGATCTCCTACGGCGTCCGGGAGCTCCGGCCCGACAGCGGGGAGATCCGGGCTTATTTTGAGCAGAAGGACATCCGGCTGAGGGAAGGGGAGCTTCTCCGGATCGAGCGGGACTTCCATAATATGCCGCTTTGCGTCTATCTGCTGGAAAATCCGCTGCGCATGTCGGAGAACGGGTACAGCCGGAAGGTGCGGGAGCAGTGTTTCGAGGACGTCTATTCCTGGATCGACGTGACCTTTTTCCGAGGCTTCCGGGTGGAGGATCAGAACGCGCTCGTCTGCCTCAGCTGCTTTGAGGAACTGACCGAGGAGCTGGTCTGGACGGTCCTCGATCTGCCGGTGGAGCAGGCCGCGGGGCTTCTGCGCCGGGTTACCGCCAGAGGCAGCGTGCTGGAGAGCGACGGGCGCGGGAGATGGCGCTTCACGGAGCTGTTCCGGCGCTTCTTAAACCGGCTCGTGCACAAATACACGGACTCGGAGACGATGCGGACCATCTACCGCAGGGCGGCGGATCACTGCGAGAGAAAGGGACAGTACAAGGAGGCGCTCCGGTTTGCCGGGCTTCTGGAGGACCGGGACCGCATGGTCCGCAATATGGAGCGGATCCTGTCCGGAGAGATGGGATACGACAGTTTTCTGGCGCTGGAGGAATATTTCCTGCGCCTGCCCGGGGAATATGTGCGGGATTTCTGCCCGGAGCTGGCGGCCACGGGAGCCTTGCTGGAGGCGCTCGGAGGAAGCCTTCCGGGCTATCGGAAATACGAGCGCCTGCTCCAGATCCGGAAGGACGGGCAGGAGGATCCTGAGGAGAGGGAGCGGCTCGGCCGCAGGCTCTTCCGCCTGCGCATGATCCGTCCGGGAGGGATCACGCCGGAGGCGTTAAAGACGTATCTTGAGGAGCTGGAGGCGGACGCTCCTTCGTACAGAGGCGCCCTGATGGACGGCATTCCGGGAAATTTCCGGCCCGGAGGAGTATCGCTGCTCCACGGGGACCGGGATTACTGCGCGTTTTTCATGGACGGCGCGGACGGCTCCGGACTTTCGGGACGGGCGGGAGAGACGTTCGGCGGAGCGGACGCCGCGGCCGGGCTTTTGCTCCGGGCGGAGGTGAGCTATGAGAGGAACCGGCTCGACGAGACGCTGGACCTGCTCTCGGAGAGCCTCCGCCGGGCGCGCGAGAGCGGAAGCAGGCGGATCCGCCTGCTCTGCGGGCTCAAACTGTCCGAGCTTCTGATCGCGAGGAATCAGGCCGACAGCGCGGAGACGTTCCTTCTGGAGCGTCAGGACGACGAGCATCCGGCGGAGGCGCTGTGGGAACAGGACGCGGCGGCGCACCGGATCCAGTACGCGCTGCTGAAAAGCGACGAGGCGGCCGTGGAGACATGGATGCGGGAGCGCGCGCCCGACGAGGGCGGACGGTTCTATACGACCTGCTGCTACCAGTATCTGATGAAGGCGAAGGCCTATATCTGGCAGGAGAATTATGTGCTGGCGCGGATGCTCCTTCAGTCCCTTCTGGAGTTCTCCGGGCAGTACGGCATGTATTACCTCGGCATCCAGACCCGGATCCTGAAGGCGGTCGTCTACTACCGGGAGAAAAACGAGCAGTGGCGGGAGGAGCTTTCGGAGGCGCTGGAGAGAGGGCGGCGTACCGGGTTTGTCCGGGTGTTCGCCGACGAGGGGGACGCGCTCTACGAGCCGCTGGCAGAGCTTTTCGGAGGCCGGGAGGCGAGAAATCTCGAAAAGTACAGAAAGGACGTGCTGACGGCGGTGCGCGCGCAGGCGCTTCTCTACCCCGGCTATCTGAGGCGGAAGCGGGCCGTGAAGACGGACAGCTTCACCGTCCACGAAAAAGATGTGCTCCGCCTTCTGGCGCTGGGCGAGAAGAACGCGGAGATCGCCAGAGCGCTGTGCGTCTCGGAAAACACGGTCAAATACCATCTGAAGAACATTTATCAGAAGTTGGGCGCCAAAAACCGCAGTCAGGCCATCAACCTGATCACCGAATATCATCTGCTGTGAGGCAGGGAGAAGACTACCCGTTCGGGCAGTGCGCTCCCTGCCTTTTTGTGGGAGAATCTAGGGTAGAATAGACTGAGTATGTCACGGGATCCGGAGGTGAGCGGATGGCAGACAGAGAAGCGCTTCAGAGCGGCGAATACCAGAAGGAGCAGGAGCGGCGGCTGGAGAGAGAAAAATACAAGGATTTCCGGGAGACCATGGACCGGCTGACGGCGGCGAGCCATGTGACGGTGGATTATTTCGCGCGTCACGAGAAGATCGAGGGCTATTACGAGAGCCAGATGACCGGAAACCTGTTCGGCTGCGACCGTCTCATGAAGCAGGACAATCTGTTCGGGACGCTGCAGCTTGGCTACAATCCCAACCGGGAGCGGGTCTTTTTGTTTGCAAACCTGAAGACGTCCCGGTACGATACGGTGGCCAGCCGCTACCAGAAGGAGATGAAGGAGTACCAGCAAAGGGCGCTCTTAAAGGGCGACAACGAGAACCGGGCCTACGTCTCCAAGAGGTGGGAGAACGCGGCGGTGCTGATCGAGAAGAAGGAGAACAAGCCGTGGACGGCCCGCTCGGTCCGCACGTATCTGTCCCGGGCCAACACCGAGGCCGTGCGAAAGACGATGCCGTTTTTCCAGACCGGGGAGGAGCGTAAGGAACGGCAGCAAAAGCAGCGCCGCAGAAAGGAGATCCAGGAGCAGATCCGCGCGCTTCGCGACCGGACGTCTCTTTCAATGGAGGAGGACCGGGCGCAGGCGGAGCGGGAGAGAAGCGAGGAGATCCGGGCGCTCCGGCGGGAGGCCGTGGAGGGACTTTCCAGGGAGCAGCTTCTGGAGGCCATCCTGATCCGGAAGGAGACGGCGGCAAAGCTTTTTTTGAGGCGCGTCAACTACGCCTACGATTTCCAGAAAAAGGACATCGAGCTTTATTACAGAGAGCGGCGCAAGACGCTGGAGGAGACCTCGGCCAGAGAGGGCGCGGACGAGGATGAGGACAGACCGGAGGACAGAAGCTGATGGAATATACCGGGATATTGAACCGCAGGCTGAAAAAGGCCGGGCGGGATTTTGTGAGGAGCCAGTCGGCGGCAAGGGCCGCGCTTCTGGAGGCAGGCATCGAGGAGATCCTGCAGGAAGCGGAAGGGACGGGGACGTTCTTTCCGTGGACGAAGGCGTGCGAACTGCTTCTGGAGAGGGACGGAAAAAGAGAGGAGATGCTTCTGTGCGCGGTCTGGGGGCAGGAGGCCGCGGGAGCGCCGGTGAGCATCAGCGAATTTCGCAGACTGTATATGGAGCTTTTCGGGGAGGAGCCGGACAGCGTGCAGTCGCTGCCGGTCTGGTACTATCCGGCGGACGGACAGATCCGGCTCTCGCCGGTGCTGACCGGGTGGCTGGAGGGCCGCGCGCCGAAGCTTCCGGACGGGACAGCGCTTCGGATCCCGAAGGAGGAGACCGCCTACGGACTGGGGGAGATCCTGACGGACGCGGGAGCGGTCTTCCGGGCGGCGGACGGCGGAGCGGGTCCACTGATCCTCTGTGTGGCGGGGGAACCGGGCAGCGGACGTACCTTCTGCATGGAACAGATCTGCAGGGAGCAGGGGATGACGCTTCTGCTGGCGGACGGGGACGTCTTCGAGGGGACGGAGCGGGAGCTGAACGCCTGCGTACTCTGCACGATGCTCTACGACGCGTTTTTCTGCATCCGGCTGGGACAGAGGAGACGCGACGGACTGATGGAAGAGCTGGAGGACTGCTTTTCCTTTTTCGGCGTGGTGCGGGACAGCGACAGGGAGCTTTCGGAGCGCCCGTCCGCCCCGGTGGTGACGCGGACGCTGGAGCGCCCGGACGGCCGGAGCAAGGAGGAGATCGCAAAGGCACTGCTCGGAGAGCTTCTGGAGAAGCTTCCGGAGGGGACGAAGCGAAGCCAGATCACAGGCAGACAGCTTCCGGCCGGAGATTACATACGATATGTGCGCGCGGTGCGCGCGGAGCTTCTGGCAGGCACGGCGGGGGAGACGCTGCTTCTGCCCCAGCCGGCGGGCGCGCGCCTGAACCTTCTCCCGGCCACGCGGACCTTCGGGGAGCTGAAGCTTCCGGAGAGCCAGTACGGACAGCTGCGGCAGATCTGCCGTATGATCGGCGCGCGGGAGCGGGTGCTGGAGGAGCGCGGCTTCGGCCGGAGATTTTCCTATGGAAACGGGATCTCGGTGCTGTTCTACGGAGCGCCCGGGACCGGCAAGACCATGGCCGCGCAGGTCATGGCCTCGGAGCTTGGGATGCCTCTCTACCGGGTGGATCTGTCCCAGCTGATCAGCAAATATATCGGGGAGACTCAGAAAAATATCGGGCGGATCTTCGACGAGGCGGCCAGATGCGACTGCATCCTGCTCTTCGACGAGGCCGACGCGATCTTTGCAAGGAGAAGCGAGGTGTCCGACGCGCAGGATCGGTACTCCAACGCGGAGACGGCCTACCTGCTCCAGCGGATCGAGCAGTACGGCGGCGTCTGCGTGCTGGCCACCAATCTCCTCCAGAACTTTGACGAGGCGTTCCGGAGGCGGATCTCCTACATGGTGCATTTCCCCATGCCGGACGGACGGCTGCGGGAGGAGCTGTGGCGGGACATCTTCCCGGCGGACGCGCGTTTGGAGCCCGGCGCGGACTTCCGCATGCTGGCGGAAGCCTTTGAGCTGTCGGGAGCGTCCATCAAGAACGCGGCCTTCCACGCGGCCCTCCTGGCGGAGTCGGAGGGAAGGCCGGTGGCAATGGGACACATTCTGGACGGCGTCAGAAACGAGTACGGCAAACAGGGCAGGAACCTAAGTCCCTCCCAGAGGGAGCTTCTGGAGGCGTTCGCCGCCGGAGGCAGTCACACAGGAACGAAAGGCGGATTGGCATGAAGATCAGAGAATGGATGAAGAAACGGACAGGGAGAAAGGGATACGCGGCAGCCGGGATCCTCTGCCTCGCGGCGGCCATTCTGGCGCTGTCCTTCGGCCCGGGGCTGTGGACGCAGGCGGAAGCGCTTCCGATGGGGAGCGACGGTGAGATGATGGATTTTACCGTGGAGGCGGACGGCAGCTTCGCCGTAGACAGCGAAATGCAGCTCAAGGCGCTTGGGAGCGCCACGGCGGCGCAGACGGAGGGAAAAACCTTTGTCCTGACGGAAGATATTGAAATGAAAGAGATCGACAGCGCGGCGGTGGGAACCTTTGCCGGGATCCTCGACGGACAGGGACACGTGATCGCAATACAGGAAATATCTATCCATGACAGCACGACGGATCCATCGGAAGGAGTCTCTCAGGGAGTCCTCTTCGGCACGGTGTCCGGGACCATCCAAAACCTGATCGTGGACGTGCAGGACGAGGAGGCCTCGTACACGCGCACGTCGGATGCGGGCGTGGAGCAGGACGGAACGCCAACGGTAAGGACCACGGATGCGGCGCCCCGGTATCAGCTGAATCTGAATGAGACGGTCAGCGAGCTCGATGGGGAAGGGACGGACACAGCCAAATACGACGCGTATCTGGATCTCCAGTATGGCAAGAACTACACGGAGGTGTATCTGGATGAGAATATGACAGAGGTAGAAGAGGGGACGCCCGGAGCGGTCAAATATAAAAAGTACGAGAGCAATGCGGAGGTGAGTACGGAGACGGCATATCAGGCGGCCGGCAGTTCTGTGGAGGACAGCTTTGGTATTCTGTGCGGAACGCTGGCAGAGAATGGAAGGATCCTGCAGGTCAGTCTGAACGGCAGCGAGGTCAGGGTGGAGCAGACGGGCAAGGAGCACAGCGCGTCTGTGGCGCAGGTGGACAGGACGCCCCATTATTATTACTACGAGATTGGCCAGATGGATAAGGTAGAGGCGGCGGACGTGGAGACGGATCCGGTGTCTCTTGGAGTTATGAAGGATGATCCTGGCGAGAGCTCCGAAGAAGCGGCAAACGCCACGGTGAGCCAGATCCTGAGGCTGAGTGCGGCTGTACCCGGGGGCGTGCTGGCGGATGAGAGAGGAAATTATTCGATCCGTTACAGACTTACGGTGTCTCCGGAAGCAGGCGGGACGCTTGAAAATGTGACGATCGCGATCAATGGCTTGGAAGCGGAGAGCGTAAGCTGGAGCGGAGGAGGAACGACGGGATCCGGGGAGTCCTTTTCTCTGGGAGAAGTGATTGCCGACACGGAGGTCATCTGCACGGTCACGGGAAATCTGGGGAGCTCCGGCGATGAGATAGAAAAAAACCTTGGATTTACAGCAAAGGCGGACGTTGGGGAACAGACGGTGGCGGCAAAGGTGGAGAATGTCGGGACGACGATCAGAAGCGGCGCGGCCATAGATGCGGACATCAAGGTGGAAAATCCGGATGTGCGCGAAGGAGTGCTGAACCTCTCCGTGTCAGCGGAGGAGGGAAAGCCGAACGATGGAAAAGCGACGATTACATACACGGTCACGGTTCAGAATAACAGTACTCGGATTCTGGAGGGTGTGACCGTCGCCTATCCGTCAGATGCAACCTATTCGGGAGATTTGTCGGAAGAAACCGTAGGGGACGACAACACGGTTACTCGGTCCGATACTTTAAATGGGGATAGAAATTGGACAGTCAAGTTTACCCGCGAAGTACGCGAAGGCGATGATACAAGCGCATCTTTCCGTGCGTGGGCGACGTTGAGTACGGGCGGAGCACAGCAGACGGTTTCCACGGGCAGCGTCACGTCGACCGCGAACATCACAGGGCCCTCGCAGGAAAGTGGAACGGAGGCTCTGAGAAAAGGCGCCTCGACAGGAAACGTCAGGAATGCGGCCGCTGCTTCTAAAGCCCCCGGTGACTCGGGCGCGCTCGCAGGAGGAACGCTGATACTGACCGTCCAGAATCCGAAGAACGCCATCAGAGGAGAACAGATCGAGTATGATCTGACATTGACGGCGCCTGCAGGACAACAGGTCACGTTGACTTCTGATCAGGAATTGTACTGGGACGGGATGGGGACTTCCTATACTTACACGGTAATTGGAACAGGAGAAGCGCAGGAGATTCAGGCGGCCATAACTGCTCCTGCGGATGGAGATGAGTTTACGTGCAGATTCTCCGCCAAAACAGACGGCGGCTATGCGACTTCCGTGGCGGAGACGAAGACAGGACTTCTGGATGGGAGAGAGATTTCTGACAGCGGAAGCAATGAATCGATTGCAGGCAGAGGTCTTCTGCTGGAAGTGTCGGCAGCTCAGGAAGCGGCCGGAACATCCGGAGACGCACAGATTGTCTATACAGTGCAAACGACGGTACCGAATCTTACCGGAACGCTCACCCTGCAGGCGCTGGACGAAAACGGCTCTCCCGTGTCTGGAACGTGGACGAATGAAACCTCCACAACAGAAGGCGACGCCTACGAGACGCCTGGCACATCGAGAACTTCCATCGTTAAGTTTACCCGTACGGTGTCGGATCCGGAGGGACTTACGGAGAAAATCGGCACGTCCTTCCGCGCCGTCTATACGCAGACGAACGGCAATGTGCTGACGGCCAGGACAGAGAAGCTTGAAACGACGGTCTACCGTTCCTCCGTTAGCTTGCAGGATGCGGATGATGCTCTTGAAGTGTCTCTGACCAGAACAGGAACGAACAGCTTCACATTGACGCTGACGAACAGCGGGACGGGGCCGGTGGCGATCAAGAAAGACTGTCTCACTGGCTGGGATCTGGCGACAGAGAACGGCTGGCTGGAAGAATCCTATGAGGTCAACAGCGGAACGAGCTATAAAGGAGGTATCTTCAGCGAGGATGCTGGCTATTATATTCTGGCCGGAACCGCGAGCGAAAGCGCCCAAAAGACAGTGACGCTGACCAGAAGCGTCGCCGAACCGGCGGAGGATCCGGTCACGGTCACTATTACGGGCGTGCGTCTGACCGTCACGAAGATCGCCACCTACACCTACCGTAAGGAAACGACAGGAAGACCGACGGGAGCTCCGGTCGAAAGCGGCACGGTCCGGTCAGCGATCGATCTGGCCGCCGGAGCGCTGGCCGGAAAGACGGAGGCGGGCAGCAGTATCGAAGCGTGCAGGCAGGAGATTCATCTGACTGGTGCGACGACGACCGACAACGATGCAAAGCTGACGCTGGGCGGTATATCGGGAAGAAGTGATGGCAGCGATTACAAAGATCTCTATGTGAAGGGATCGGTGAGCGGCGGATCCGACGGAGCTAAGGGGCTGGTGTCCGGAGCAGCAGCCGATACAGCACTTACATATGCGGTCGTCGCAGAGGCGGCGGAGCTGGAGGATCTGGGCGCTGGCCTGACGCTTGAAGCGGGTACGCTGCGTCTGGGAAGCGACGGCGCTCCGGAGGAATCGTGGGATGCATGGACGTCGTTTGAACTGTATGACAAGGCGGATGCAGACAAGTCGGAGACGGCCTTTGACCTGGGCTGGCTGGTGAAAAAGAGAGAGGCGGGAGACGAAGGACTGTTCGACTATAACAATCCTTCCGCCACATCCGCGTCCCCGAAGGTGACCGTGTCCCTGCACAGCGGAGCGGCTGTGACAAAGCAGCCGCTGGATTTTACCGTAGTCTATCGGGCGAGAAAGATGCTGGCGGACAGTATATATACGCAGTATATCAGCGGTCTGGAGGAGAAGAACACCTTCGATCTTGAAGCAAGCGGATATTATCAGCTGGTGTCCGCCTATGCCACCGACGGTTACTACCACTATGTACAGTCCTACGGGACGACGGGGGACGACGGAACGGTCTCCTACACGACGGTCTATCCCTACACGACGGAACGTCCGGTCTTTTATGACGAGACGGAAGGAGCAACTCCATGGAGCGTGGAGCGCGAGGATACGGGGCTGGAGGATCAGATCGTGCTGCAGCTGACGCCGAATGGATGGACCGTGAACGATCTCAAGGTGTGGTACGGAGAAGAAGGGGGCAAGCCGGCGGAGATCTCCGACAGCAAGGCGAGATTCGAGTTTCAGGAGGAGGCGGTGATAATCACTGCGGTTCCGGAGCTGAACGAGAAGATCTACGAGGAGTTTACCTCTCCGGAGTTCACGTCCAAAGACCGGGAGCCGCTGCCAGGACCGACTCTGACGGATGAAAACTATTATGACGCGGAAGGGAATACGGTGACCAGCGAATGGTCGAAGACGAATTCCTATGAGTCGGGCGGGAGCCTTACGATGACGGAGAGAGCGTCTGGCTGTGATTACACCTATCAGTTTTCTGAGGAAAGTCCGATGACGGAAGAAGGCAGCATCTGGACGACTGCAGGGGACGGCGTCTGGCGTACGACAGATACCGTCGGGGCCGGACTTTCGGAAGGATGGGAGTCTGTCGGAAGCGATTTCAAGATCCCGATCCCGGAAGTGACGGAGGACTCGGTGAAGTATTTATATATTCTGGTATCGAGAGAAAACTACCCCGATACCGTGTACTGCTACGGGCCGGTCAACATCGTACCGGCGGCTTCCGGAGAGCCTCAGTTTTATTATAATTACTATCAGAATGACGCCGGAGATTGGGAAGGCGATCCCATTGAGGACAACGATCCCATCGTGGCGGGCGACACGCTTGTCATCAACGTAAAGGCATCCGACAATCTGAAGACGGCGGAGTATAGGCTGGCGGAAAATGAGCTCCCGCAAAGCGAGCTGGCCGATACTGAGCGTTGGACAGAATATACAGAACCGGTCGCGATTGAAAAAGAGGGAGAGTGGGCCGCCTGCTATCTCTATGT
>JAUNHB010000018.1 GCA_030524125.1 Eubacteriales bacterium
GTAGAACACTAGCCTTCCAAGCTAGATACGTGGGTTCGATTCCCATCACCCGCTTCGCCCGAAAGGGCTTTACATACACGCACGAGTGGCTCAGTGGTGGAGCACCACCTTGCCAAGGTGGGGGCCGCGGGTTCGAGTCCCGTCTCGTGCTTTTGAGAAAAGTTCCGGTTTCCGGAGCTTTTTTTGTGGTGTGGGGAGGCTGTGGATCGTAACGCGTGAGGAACCGGGCGCCGTCGTCCGCGCATAAAAAAACGGAGCCACTCCGTAAGAGGAGGCTCCGGGATTTTCGAGGGAGTGGGGACTCTTTCGAGCCCCCTAAAGTGTTATGAATGAAATACTGATGTGTTCCTGTTACGTGTATTATCATAACAAGAAATTGTGACCAAAGTGTGGTCGCAAAATAAAGGATTTCTAAAAATACGAAAGAAATCCGAAACAAAACCGGAAGAAAGTTGCAATCTGTCCGGGATATGGTACAATGGGCCCATGAAAAAGATTTTGCTTGCGGCGATCAACGCCAAATACATTCATTCCAATCTGGCCGTATATCATCTGAAGGCTGCGGCCGGAAAATACGGGGATCAGATCGAGATCGGAGAATATACGATCAATCAGCAGCCCGATCAGATATTGGGCGACATTTACCGAAGGCAGCCCGACGTGGTTGCTTTTTCGTGTTATATCTGGAACCGGGAGTTTGTGGGGATGCTGCTGGAGGAGATCCCTAAGATCCTGCCGGACGTGAAGCTGTGGGCGGGAGGCCCGGAGGTGTCCTTCGATGCGGAGGCGTTTCTGCGGGAACATCCGCGGGCGTCGGGCGTCATGCGCGGCGAAGGAGAGGGCGTGTTTCCAAAGCTGGCTGCATATTATATAGAAGAAACGGGCGCGCCGGAGGAGATCCGGGGGCTCTCGTATCGGGATGCGGACGGCCGGATCTGCTCCACGCCGGACGCGGAGCCGGTGGAAATGGACGAGATCCCGTTCGTCTGTGGGAAGCCGGAGGAGTTTCGGCATAAGATCATATATTATGAATCCAGCCGGGGCTGCCCGTTCCGGTGCGCCTACTGCCTGTCGTCGCTGGACAAGCGGCTCCGGTACCGGAGTACGGAGAAGGTGAAGCGCGAGCTGTCGGTATTTCTCGAGGCGCAGGCGCCGCAGGTGAAATTTCTCGACCGCACGTTCAACTGCGATCCGAAGCGCTCGCTGGAGCTCTGGAGCTGGATTCGGGAGCACGACAACGGCGTGACGAATTTTCATTTTGAGATCGCGGCGGATCTTCTGACCGAGGAGGAGCTGCGGGTCATGGAAGGGATGCGGCCGGGTCTGATCCAGCTGGAGATCGGCGTGCAGTCCACGAACATGGAGGTGATCCGGCGGATCGACCGGGTCATGGATCTGGAAAGGCTGCGCCGCGCGGTGGCGCGGGTGAAATCCTTTGGAAATATCCATCAGCATCTGGATCTGATCGCGGGGCTTCCGGGGGAGGATCTGGAAAGCTTCCGGCGTTCCTTCGACGAGGTATTTTCCATGAGGCCGGATCAGCTCCAGCTTGGGTTTCTGAAGGTGCTCAAGGGAACGAGGATCTGGCGGGAGGCGGAGCAGTTGGGCGTCCGCTGCCACAGCCGCGCGCCCTACGAGGTGCTGTCCACGCCGTGGCTTTCCTACGGGGACGTGCTGACGCTGAAGGGCGTGGAGGAGATGGTGGAGGTCTACTACAACAGCCGCCAGTTTGAGAAAACGCTGGAGGCGCTTCTGGAGGATTGGGCTTCGGCCTTCGATTTTTTTCGGAAGCTGGCGGAGCACTATGAAAAAGCCGGGTACAGCCAGGTGAGCCATTCCCGCATGGCGCGCTACGATATCCTCCGGGAATTTGCCGGAGAGGAAGGCCGTCTGGACGATCGCCTGGACCGCTGTATGGTCTTCGACCTCTATGCGAGAGAGCGGAGGAAGAGCCGGCCGGCCTTCGCGTCCGACCGGACGCCTTACAGAGACCGGCTGCGGGAATACGAGCGGAAATACGGAAAACAGGTGCACATTGAAGTGTTTGAGGAGGAAACGGGGCCGCGGTTCGTGCTGTTCGACTATGACAGGAGAGATCCGCTGACCGGACAGGCCCATGTGGAGGAGCTGAAATGATCAGGGATTATATTGCGCTGGATGTGGAGACGACGGGGCTCAATCCGGGCAGAGATAAAGTGCTGGAGATCGGAGCGGTGCGCGTGCGGGACGGCGTGGAGGCGGAGACCTTTCAGACGCTGATCGACGCGGGGACGCCGGTCCCGGAGAGGATCCAGGAGCTGACGGGCATCACGGACGAGATGCGCCGCATGGGGAGGCGGCCGGAGCAGGTCTATCCGGAGTTTGTGGAATTTTGCGGCGATCTTCCGGTGCTGGGGCACAACGTACAGTTTGATTTTGGATTTTTGAAGCAGGGGGCAGTCAATCAGGGGCTTACCTTCGAGAAGGAGGCGCTGGACACGCTGAAGATCGCGCGTCGGGTGCTGCCGGATCTTCCCTCACGGACGCTCGCGGCCATGTGCGCCCACTATCAGGTGGATCCGGGCAGTTCCCACCGGGCGCTGGACGACGCCCGCTCCGCCCACCGGGTGCTCTGGAAGCTGTGGGAGGAATTCGGGGAACGGGATCCGGAGGCGTTTGCGCTCCGCCGCCTTACCTATTCCGCCAAACGGCAGAGCCCCATCACGAATTCACAAAAAGGATACTTGAATGATTTGCTGAAATATCATAGAATAGAAACAAGTATCTGCATAGAAGACATGACAAGAAGCGAGGCGTCCCGCATGATCGACCGGATCATTTTGCAGTACGGAAGGATCAGCAGGGGAGGATACGTCCCGCAGGAGAGGAAAGGGAACGAGGTATGAATTTTTACGATCACAAAAATAGAAGAAAGATCGCGGCGGTGATCATCGTCTTTTTGATCCTGGCGATGGTGCTGCCGGTGCTGACGTACGCTCTGTAGAGCGGAGACGGTTTCCGGAAGGAGGAAATAAGATGAGAAAATTGTGGAGCAGATGCGCGCTCGCTGTCTGCATGGCGGTCATGGCCCTCGGGATGACGGTCAGCGCGGAGGAGGCGACCATTTTAAACGGCGTGATGATCGACAAGGTCGACGTGTCCGGCATGACGAAGGCGGAGGCGCTGGCGGCGCTGACGTCCTACGAGGAGCAGCTCGGGGAGCAGAGTATCCGTCTGGGGATCGGCGACAACGTCATGGAGGTTCAGCTGTCGGAGCTGGGAGTCGCATTTTCCAACGAGGAGGTCGTGGACGAAGCGCTGGGCTACGGACGCACCGGAAATATCGTGAAGAGATATAAGGACCAGAAGGATCTCCAGCACAGCGGGAAGGTCTACGCGCTGAGCTGGGAGGCGGACGAGGATACGGTCCGCGCCTATGTGGAAGAGAACTGCACGCAGTACGATCAGGAGGCGAAAAATGCGTCCTTAAGCCGTGAGAACGGAGAGTTTCATTTTGTGGCGGGAGAGCAGGGTCTGGAGCTGGATGTGGACGCCGCGGTCTCGACCATCATGGATTATCTGGAGAACGGCTGGAGCTCGGACGGCGGAGAGGAGACGCTGACGCTCGCGACGAAGGTGACGGAGCCGGAGGGGAGCTCGGAGGAGCTGGCCTATGTGACGGATCTTCTGGGGAGCTTTACGACCAGTTTTTCCACCTCCAACGCCAACCGGAGAAAGAACGTGAACACCGGGGCCGAGCATATCAACGGAACGGTGCTCTATCCGGGAGAGGAATTTTCCACCTATGAGGTCGTGCAGCCGTTCACGGAGGCAAACGGCTATGCGATGGCCGGATCCTACTTAAACGGCGAGGTCGTGGACAGTATGGGCGGAGGGATCTGCCAGGTGTCCACGACGCTCTACAACGCGGTGATCCGGGCGGAGCTGGAGGTGACCGAGCGGTCGCCCCACTCCATGACGGTCAGCTACGTGGAGCTCTCCGAGGACGCGGCCATCGCCGGGACCTACAAGGATTTTAAATTTGTCAACTCCACGGACTACCCGATCTATATCGAGGGCTACACGACGGCGGACAGGAAGATCACGTTCAATATCTACGGCAAGGAGACCCGGGATGCAGACCGCACGATCTCCTTTGAGAGCGTGCTGGTCAGCAAGACCGACCCGACGACCGTTCTGACGGAGGACGCGGGTCAGGGGCTTGGATATAAGTCGGTGTCCTCGGGCAGGACCGGTTATGTGGCCGAGCTTTACAAGGTCGTGAAGGTGAACGGCGTGGAGACGGAGCGGACGAAGGTGAACAAGAGCACCTACAAGGGAAGCAACCGGGTGGTAACCTACGGTACGGCCGGAGACCCGGTCACGTCGGAAAATCTGCGGGCGGCGATCGCCGCGCAGGACGAGGCGCTGGCGGACGCCAACATCGCGCCCATCGTGGCGGCCAATGCAGCCGCGGCCGCACAGTAGGGGGCCGTCTGGAATGGAGATTGGGAAAATACCCGAAAACGTGCTGAAGAGGGCGATTTTCGGACAGATACATACGAAGAGAGACGAGGTGCTGGTGGGGGCCGCCGTGGGCGAGGACTGCGCGGTCATGGAACTGGCTCCGGGGGAGGTATTCGTGCTCTCCACGGATCCGATCACCGGCGCCGGAAAAAACATGGGATCGCTGGCGATCCAGATCACGGCAAACGATCTGGCCAGCGCCGGCGCAGAGCCGGTGGCCATGCTTCTGACGGTGCTGCTGCCTCCCTCGGCGGATGAGCCGCTGATCCGGCAGCTGATGCAGGAGGTGGAATGCGCCTGTGGAAAGCTGCATATACAGGTGATGGGAGGTCATACGGAGGTTACGGCGGTGGTCAACCAGCCGCTGATCTCCGTGACAGGAGTGGGAAAAGTGCAGAAGGAGAAGCTGGTCACCACAGGAGGAGCCCGGGTCGGAGACGATGTGGTAGCGACCAAATGGATCGGCATCGAGGGCACGTCTATCATCGCGCGGGAGAAGGAGGAGGAGCTTCTGGGCTGCTTTTCCAGAGCCTTCGTGGAGGAGGCCAAGGGCTTCGATCAATATTTATCCGTAGTGCCGGAGGCGAAGATCGCGGCGCAGGCCGGGATCAGCGCCATGCACGATGTGACCGAAGGAGGGATCTACGGCGCGCTCTGGGAGATGGCGGAGGCGTCCGGAGTGGGACTGGAGATCGATCTGAAGGCGATCCCGATCCGCCAGGAGACGGTGGAACTGTGCGAGCACTACCGGATCAATCCTTATCAGCTGATCTCCAGCGGCTGTATGCTGATCGCATCGCCGGACGGACACGGTCTGGTGCGGGAGCTTGCAAAGGAGGGGATCCACGCCGCGGTCATCGGCCGGTGCGTGGAGGGAAAGGCCAAAAAAATCTGCAGCGGCGAGGACGCGGCATATCTGGAACGGCCCAAAACGGACGAGTTATATAAGATTTATCAATAAGGGGAATGAAGGATGAGAGAAAAGATTTTAACCTATATCGAACGCAACAGCAGAGTGGATCTGAAGGATCTGGCCATCATGATCGGGACGGACGAGGCGACCATCGCCAATGAGATCGCCCAGATGGAGAAGGAGGCTGTGATCTGCGGCTACCATACGCTGATCGACTGGGATAAGACCAGCCAGGAGAAGGTGACCGCGCTGATCGAGGTGAAAGTGACGCCGCAGAGAGGGCTGGGCTTTGACAAGATCGCGGAGCGGATCTACAACTATCCGGAGGTGGACTGCGTGTACCTGATCTCCGGGGGCTTCGATTTTATGGTGATGATCGAAGGCAAGACCATGCGCGGCGTGGCTCAGTTTGTGTCGGAGAAGCTGTCTCCGCTGGAGTCGGTGCTGAGCACGGCGACTCATTTTATCCTCAAAAAATATAAGGATCATGGCTCGGTCATGACAAATCCATCAAAAGACGAAAGGATGCTGATCACGCCATGAGAAATCCGTTAGCCGATACGATCGTAAATATAAAACCTTCCGGGATCCGCAAATTTTTTGATCTGGTCAGCGAGATGCAGGACGCGATCTCTCTGGGCGTGGGCGAACCGGATTTTGACACGCCATGGCACATCCGGGACGAGGGCATCTACTCTCTGGAGCGGGGGCGCACGTTCTATACGTCCAACGCGGGGCTGAAGGAGCTGAAGGAGGAGATCTCCAGATATCTGCTGCGCAGAGTCCATGTGACCTATGACAGCGCCTCGGAGGTGCTGGTGACGGTGGGAGGCAGCGAGGCCATCGACATCGCCATGCGCGTGATGCTCAATCCGGGCGAGGAGGTGCTGATCCCTCAGCCCAGCTACGTGTCCTACGAGCCGTGCGCGGTCATGGCGGGCGGCAGACCGGTCATCATCGAGCTGAAGGCGGAGCATGAGTTCCGGCTGACGGCGGAACAGCTGCTGGAGCACATCACGGACCGGACGAAGATCCTTGTCCTTCCGTTTCCGAACAATCCCACCGGGGCGATCATGGAGAAGGAGGATCTGGAGGCCATCGCGAAGGTGATCATCGAAAAGGATCTTTTTGTGCTGTCCGACGAGATTTACAGCGAGCTGAGCTACAAGGGAGAGCATGTGTCCATCGCGTCCATTCCGGGAATGCGGGAGCGCACGGTGCTGATCAACGGATTTTCCAAGGCGTACGCCATGACCGGCTGGAGACTCGGATATGCCTGCGGGCCGGAGCAGATCATCGAGCAGATGACGAAGCTTCACCAGTTCGCCATCATGTGCGCGCCCACCACGAGCCAGTACGCGGCGGTGGAAGCGCTGCGCAACGGGGACGAGGACGTGGCCGTGATGAGAGAGGCGTACGACCAGAGACGCCGTTATCTGGTGCATGCGTTTCAGGAGATGGGACTGGAGTGCTTCGAGCCATACGGCGCGTTTTATATTTTCCCAAGCATCAGGGAGTTCGACATGAGCTCGGAGGAGTTTGCGTCCCGCTTTCTTCAGGAGGAGAAGGTGGCCGTAGTGCCGGGAACGGCCTTTGGAGACTGCGGAGAAGGCTTCCTGCGGATCTCCTACGCCTATTCTCTGGAAAATCTGAAGATCGCGCTGGGCCGCCTGTCGAAGTTTGTGTCGAGACTTCGGGAGGAGCAAAAGAGGGGCTGACATGGCGTTTCACATTGTACTGTATGAGCCGGAGATTCCGGCCAACACCGGAAATATAGGGAGGACCTGCATGGCGACGGGCTCCAGCCTCCACCTGATCGAGCCGCTGGGCTTCCGGCTGGGGGAGAAGGAGCTGCGCCGGGCGGGCATGGACTACTGGAACGAGCTGGACGTGACGACCTATCTGGATTATGAGGATTTTCTCCGGAGAAATCCGGGTGCGAAAATCTATATGGCGACGACCAAGGGGCCGAAAGCCTACACGGAGGTGGCCTACGAGCCGGACTGCTATCTGATGTTCGGAAAGGAGAGCGCGGGGATCCCGGAGGAGATCCTCCACGCCCACAAGGCGGAGTCGATCCGGATCCCCATGATCCCGGGGACCCGTTCCCTGAATCTCTCAAATTCTGTGGCGGTGGTGCTGTACGAGGCGCTGCGGCAGAATCATTTTGCAGAGATGGAGCTGGAAGGGAAGCTCAGAAATTACGACTGGGACTGACGCCGCAGAGGCTGTGCGCGGGCGGAACAGAGCATCCTGCACGGGCCGGTGAGATCCGTCGGAACGGAGAGGGCCGGCGGGCTTCCTCCCGGCGATGCGAAGAAGCGAGGAAATCAATGGAGAAAAAGAGGCTGACGATATTTGCCAGAAGAATAGTCTGCATCCTGCTCACGGCGACGGTGGGCTTTTCCGCGTGCATGGCGCAGGCGGTCAGCCAGGAGACGCAGGAGCAGATCGATCAGACGAAGCAGGAGAAAGAGCGAGGCGGAGCAGCAGAAGAGCCAGCTGAGCAACGCGAAATCCGAGATGCAGGAATATCTCGCCCAGCTGGAGAAGGAGACCAGCAGCCTCAACGAACAGATTTCCGTGCTCACGCAGAACATCACGGAGAAGGAAGCCGAGGTGGCGGCCAAGGAAGCCGAGGTGGAGAGCGCGCAGGCGGATCTGGACAAGCAGTATGCCGATATGAAGCGGCGGATCCAGTATATGTATGAGAACGGACAGAACACGATGCTCTCTTATCTGACCTCGGCGCTGGACGGCGGGATCAGCGATATGCTCAATCAGGTGGAGTATTCTTCCAATATCATGTCCTACGACCGGGAGCGGCTGGAGGAGTATGAGGCCAGCAAGGAAGCGCTGGACGAGCAGTACGCCCAGCTGCAGGACGAGCAGGAGGCGCTGGAACTCCTGAAGACGGAGACGCAGGAAAAGCAGCAGAAGGTGGCCAGCCAGCAGAAGGCGGCCGGGACGAAGGTCAGCCAGTACAATGAGCAGATCAGCCAGATGGAGAGCCAGATCGGCAGCATCGACGACATGATCGAGGAAAAGACGAAGCTTTTGAATGAGCTGATCGCAAAGGCGGAGGCGGAGGAGCGCGCCGCGAGGATCCAGGCGGCCAAGGATGCGGCGGCGTCCATGGACGGCGTCACGATCATCGCGGGAGATCCGCAGATCTCCAGAGGAGAGATCACGCTCAGCGACTACGAGATCCTGCTCCTCGCCACCATGATCTACTGCGAGGCCGGCAATCAGGGGAAGGAAGGGCAGCTGGCGGTGGGTTATGTCATCATGAACCGGGTGCGAAGCGCGCTGTATCCCAGCTCACTGGAGAGCGTGCTCCGGCAGTCGCGGCAGTTCGAGCCGGTCAGCTCGGGACGTTTCGACCTGGTCCTTCAGGCGGAGCAGGACGACGATATCCCGAACATTGTGACGCAGTCCTGCTGGGACGCGGCCTATGAGGTGATCAACGGGACCAGCAACGTGGACGACTGCCTGTTTTTCCGCACATGGGCCCCGGTTCCGTCGCTGATCACGAATCTGGAGGCGGGAGGCGTTCCGTACTTTATCATCAAGGACCATATCTTTTATTACTACTGGACCAGCTATTGACGGAGTGAAGACGGAGGGCTGCGGCCGCGCGCGGCCTGCGCGTTGCGATTCATAGTCCTCCGCCCTCGCCGCCTCTGCTGGGCAGTTCCGTCGTAACGCCCGCGCAGAAAAAATTTAAAAAACCTCTTTACAAATGGAAGAGACTGGTGTATAATAAACGAGTTCGCAGTTGAGAAATACTGCAAGACAAAAGCGATGCGTGGCTCAGCTTGGTAGAGCGCTGCGTTCGGGACGCAGAGGTCGCAGGTTCAAATCCTGTCGCATCGACTCCTTGGCAGGGGCGCCGGAAACCTTGAGGTTGATAGGTTTCCGGTTCTTTTTTTGCGTGATACGCCATGCAGGCGGCTGCCGTGCCTGCACGGGCAGCCATCTGCAGGGCAACGGACAGTTTTGCTGTGAGCTGGCTGTGGTATCGCGGCGGATAGGGGAAGAAAATCTTTTCCTATCCGATTATTCAAACCATTCTTTTAATTGTCAGGCGGATCGCAAAAAATAAATCTTTATAAAGGAAAGAAATATTATCTAAAGTTTGTTGCAAAGCTTATATAATTTGGGTATGATAAAACAAAGCTGATTTGTGAAAGGGGGATGTAAAATGACACAGATCAGGGAAAAAACGTTGAAAATGATTGAGCGTATGCCGGAAGAAAAGGTCATATATATTTTTAATATTCTGCAAAACATCGAAGCGTTGTCTATGACTGCCCCTTCCGATGTGACAAAAGATAGTATGGCTGCGTTTGATGTATTGATGAAATATAGAGGGACTCTTCCGGAGGACTTTGACTATAAACGGGAGTTGGAGGAGGCCAGAGATGAGAAATATGTGCGTCTTGATTGATACGAATATTCTGGTGGATTTTCTGGAGAAGAGAGAGCCCTATACGGAGAGCGCAACAGCAGTAATAAGGTTATGCGCATTGGGAAAAGCAACAGGATATATAGCGGCTCATAGTATTTCAAATCTTTTCTTTGTATTACGTAAAATTTATTCTGTCTCTGAGCGCAGAGAACTGTTAAAAGCAATCTGCGGGATTCTGCACATATCTGCAATTGATGAAAATAAAATTTTGTCGGCACTTCAGAACGAGGATTTTGCTGACTTTGAGGACTGCCTGCAAGGAGAATGTGCAAAAGAATGTAATGCGGATTATATTATTACCAGAAATTTGCGCGACTTTCTAAAATCAGAAGTGAAGGCCATTATGCCGGAAGAATTTCTGAAGATGGTATAAAATGTCTTTCCTGCTCAGTCAAAAAAGAAACCGCCGCAAGGCCGATGATCCTTCATCGTTCCTGCAGCGGTTCCTTCAAAAGGGAGGATGCCGGGTGCTGCTCACCCGGCATTTATTATGAAAAAGTTTATTTAAAGTATTAACTGGCTGTCTTGTTTTGATGATTTTATTATATGTGGTAATCGTGAAGGAATCGTGATGATATCGTAAACCTTTTTTTAATGATATTTGAACAAATTATGAACTGCAGGAAACAGAACGACGCGCGCAAAGAATCCCAGACCGGACAATCTGGGATTCTTTGCGTTGAATATATGACTACTAAGGGGATAGAGAAAAGTAAAACGAAAAAAAGAGACAGAACCGGCTTCCGGCGCTATCTCCATTGATAACTTTTTTCGTTTTGTCTGTCAGGAGTTCCTCCTGACATGGTTCATTATACTTCTTTTGCCGGAGAAGTCAACGTTTTTTCGCAATTCCGCAATTTCTGCCGGGGAGGCGGGAAAAGACGGAAAAATTTGCGGCGTCAGGCGAATGCGGGGAGAAATATTACGGCGCATCCGTCAAAAGGCTTCTCCCTTCGGGCTGTCGTCGAACTCAAACTTGTTCAGATCCCCGCGGTAGTGGGCAAAAGCATAGTCCACGACGGTTCCGTCCGCGGTGGTGGAGACGTTGTGGAAGTAGAGCATCGGAGTGCTGGATTTTACATTGAGGAGCTTGACGTCGATCGGGCTTGCATTCATGGCCGAGACGATGGTCTTCGTGTTGGCGATCTGCGTCCGGGCGTTGGTCATCAGCAGCTCATATAAGGAATGAGTGGTGAAATCATAGCTCAGGATAAAGGAGCACAGGTCGTACGGAATGTAATTTTCAAAGGTGACCATCGGGATGTCGTCCGCAAAGCGCCGGCGGAACATGGAGATGACCTTCTGTCCCTCGGACAGCTGAAGCTTCTGTGCGATCTCAGGCGTGGGGGCGACGACGCTCAGATCGATGAGCTCCGTCCGGGGCGTCTTGCCCAGCCGGGAGATCTGCTGATAGAAAGGCTCGAAGGAGCGGATAAAGCTGGAGCGCTGCTCCGGCTTTGTGACGAAGGTTCCTTTGCTGGCCTTCCGCGTGAGCCATCCCTCCTGTACCAGCTCGGAGATGGCCTGCCGCACGGTGGAGCGGCTGATATTGTAAAATTCTACCAGCTCGTTTTCAGTGGGGATCAGATCGCCCACGGAAAACTCCTGGTTCTTTATATCTTCTAAAATGATGTTTTTCAACTGAAAATACAGCGGAATAGGAGTATTCCGGTCTAATTTTTTGTTGAACAGCTGCATAAGTCGCATTCTCCCTCGTGATTCATTATTCATTTTATTTGTTTGAATGTACGTACAAAGAAATAAATATATTTTTATAATATTCTAAAAACCGGGAAAAATCAATAAAAATATAAAAAATTATAAAACTTGCACAGATTCACTATTGACATTTCGTCTCAGTTGTGCAATGATATAAACGTTCAAACGTACGAACAATAGAACGAATTGACAAAAACAGAAAGGAGACGGGGAAATGAGGGTTCTGTGCATAGGAATGATGGTATGCGACACACTGATCTCGCCGGTGCCGGACAGGATCCTGGAGCTGGACAGCGTTCGGATCCGGACGCCGCAGGTCTGCTGCGGAGGGGACGCGCTGAACGTGGCGCTGGGACTCGCGAGACTGAATTGCCCGGTTTCCATCGCGGGACGGATCGGAAACGACGCGAACGGGAAATTTATCCTGGATGAGTGCCGGAGACACGGAGTGGACACGGAGAGAGTGATCTTTGATCCGGAGTGCGGGACCGCAGCCTCCTACGCGCTGATCGACGAGCGGGGAGAGCGGCATTTCCTGACGGAAAAGACGGTCTTCTACCGGCTGGAGGGCGCGGATGTGTCTGAGGAAGCCCTCGGGGAGGCCGACGCGGTCTACATCGGATCGGCCATGTCGTTTCCGAAGATGGACGAGGGCGGCATCGCGGAGGTGTTTGGCCGGGCGCACCGGCAGGGAAAGATGACGCTCATGGATGCGGCGGTCAACATGGAGGATCCGGACAGAGACTGGATGGAGCTTCTGGGACCTGCATTCCGGGAGACGGATGTATTTTTCCCGAGTCTCAAGGAGGCGGAGCAGCTGACGGGGGAGACGGATCCGGAGAAGATCGCGGACGCGTTCCGGACGTTTGGCATGAAACTGTTCGGCGTCAAGCTGGGAGGCAGAGGCAGCTTTGTCACAGACTTCCGGGAGAGCCGGTATATCGGCTGCCCGTCCGGGATGCCGGTGGTGGACACGACGGGAGCGGGAGATTCCTTTATGGCGGGTCTTACCTGCGCGCTCACAAGAGGATTTCCGCCGTTTGAGGCGGTCCGGTTCGCGTCCTGCGTGGCGACCAGAAACGTGGGAGCGGTGGGCGGCACGGCCGGGATCCCTGACTATGAAGAGGCCCTTCGATTTTATCAGGAATGGAAGGACAGACTGTAACGATTACATACGGCATACACAGCCGCGCTTTCGTAGACGGCTGTCTGCAAAATACAAAAAAGACAAAGAGAGGATGGAAAGTTATGAGATTTGCACCAATGAAGGAAATTCTCGAGCTGGCTGAGAGAGAGAAGATCGCTTACGGAGCTTATGTGACCGTTTCCTACGAGACGGCGCTGGCGGCTATCGAGGCGGGAAGCGAGCTGAACTGCCCGGTCATCTTTATCACAGGGACCGACTGCTGTGATCTGATGGGCGGATTTGAGGGAACGGTAGAGACGGTTAAGAGAGCCGCCGCCAACGCGAAGGTCCCGATCGCTCTGCATCTGGATCACTGCCGCACCTACGAGGAGTGCGTACAGGCCATTCAGGCGGGCTATTCTTCCGTTATGATCGACGGATCTTCTCTTCCGTTTGAGGAGAACATCGCGCTGACTAAAAAGGTGGTGGATTACGCGCATACGCTGGGGATCACCGTCGAGGGCGAGCTTGGAAAGCTGGTCGGAGAAGAGGGCGATCTGATCGTGAAAGGCCCGGACGCCGCACAGACGGATCCGCAGGAGGCGAAGGAGTTTGTGGAGAGAACCGGCGTGGACTGCCTCGCAGTCAGCATCGGAACCCAGCACGGACACTATGTGGCGGCTCCCCATCTGAACATCGAGCGGCTGAAAGCGATCAAAGAAGTGGTGGACGTTCCGCTGGTACTGCACGGAGGCTCCGGCACGCCGCTCGATCAGGTACAGGAGGCGATCCGCTGCGGTATCCGCAAGATCAACGTGGCGACGGACGTGCTGACCGCAGTGGCGGATTCGTTCGAGACACTGAAGAAGCAGCCCGGATTTAAATACAATACGGCCATGTTCATCAATTCCAAGAACACGGCGAAGGAATTCATCAAAGGGAAGATGAAAGACTTCAGATTTGAAAACTAACAGGCAGGGGTAGCAAAACAGATTTACATAAAAAATGGAGGTATTTTACAAATGAAAAAGAAAGTAGTCAGCATCTTATTGGCATCGGCAATGGCGGCGTCTCTGGCGGCGTGCGGTTCGGCCGACACGTCGGCGGAGCAGACGCCGGCAGAGACGGACAGCACGGAAGCTTCCGGCGACGCCGGAGACGCGACGGCTGCGGACACGGCGGAGAATGTGAGCGCGACGGTGATCTGGAGAGCGTTTGACGACCAGTTCCAGAGCGGATTCCGCATCATCATGGAAAATCAGGCGGAGGAGATGGGCGGCATCACGCTGGATATGCAGGATGCGGCGAACGATGTATCGACAGCCAACAACAAGCTGGACGCAGCTCTGACCAAGGGCACGGATGTGGTGGCCATCTGCGCTCCCGACCGCGAGAGTACGGAGACCATGGCGCAGAAATGCGATACGGACAACGTCCCGGCCGTGTTCTTCAACATGGAGCCCATGGAGACGACCATGGAGACCTACGACAACATTTACTACGTGGGAGCCGAGGCGGCCCAGTCGGGAGAAATGTGCGCGCAGGCGCTGATCAACTACTGGAACGAGAATACTGAGATCGCCGACAAGAACGGGGACGGCGTACTTCAGTTGGTGATCCTTCAGGGAGAGATCGGGCAGCAGGACGTGACGCTGAGAACGCAGGCGTATGAGGATACGCTGAAGGCGCAGGGCATCGAGTATGAGATCCTGGCCATGGACACGGCGAACTGGGATCAGGCGCAGGCGCTTGACAAGATGAACGCGTGGATCACGGCGTACGGCATCGACGGCATCGAGGGAGTGCTCTGCAACAACGACAGCATGGCTATGGGCGCGGTGCAGGCATGCGTGAACAACGGCTACAACAGCGGCGACGCCGAGAAGTTCGTTCCGATCGTCGGGATCGACGCCAACATCGACGCGCTGGAGGCCATGAAAGCCGGATCCCTTCTCGGAACGGTGCTCAACGACCGCCAGAACCAGTCCACTGCGATCATCAACGTGATCAAAGCCGCCAAGGCGGGCGCCGAGGTGACCGAGGAGGTCGTGGGCGTCGACTGCACCGTGGACGGCAAATACATCTGGGTTCCGTACGTGATCGTGGACGACAGTAATCTGGATGAGACACTGGAGCTGATGAGCTCTCTGTCCGAATAAGAAGCAGGCAAGGGGATATGAGGGCATCCTTCCACGGGCGGCAAAGCCCGCAGGAGGGACGCCCTCATGATAGAAAAGGAGAATATTACTTTGGAAGAATACAGACTGAAGGCAAGTAATATATCAAAATCTTTTCCCGGCGTAAAGGCGTTGGATCACGTACAGCTGGAGGTGCGGCCCGGTTCCGTTCACGCGCTGATCGGAGAGAACGGGGCGGGAAAATCCACGCTGATGAAATGTCTCTTCGGGCTGTACCATCCGGACGAGGGGACCATAGAGCTGGACGGGGAGAAAGCGGAGATCGACGATCCCTACACGGCGCTCAAGCTGGGGATTTCCATGATCCACCAGGAGCTCAATCCCATTCCCTACCGGAATGTGACGGACAACATCTGGGTGGGGAGATTTGAACGAAAGGGCCCGGTGGTGGACGAGACGAGGATGCGTACCATGACGAAGGAGCTCCTGAGCGATCTGGAATTTGACATCGATCCGGACACGCTGGCGAAGGATCTGTCCGTGTCGCAGCTTCAGGCGGTGGAGATCGCGAAGGCCGTCTCCTACAATGCCAGAGTCATCATCATGGACGAGCCTACGTCCTCGCTGACGGTGGCGGAGACGAAGCACCTGTTCCGCATCATCGAGCGGCTGAAGGCGGAGGGGCGGTCCATCATCTATATTTCCCACAAGCTGGAGGAGATCTTCGAGGTGGCGGACGAGATCACAGTCATGCGCGACGGCCAGTACGTGGGGAAATGGCCTATCTCTGACATCACGATCGACGAGCTGATCCACCAGATGGTAGGCCGGGACATGGAGGAGCGCTTCCCGCCGTCGGAGCAGACGGTGTCGAAGGAGGTTCTCCTGAAAGTGGATAATTACACGAGCGCCGATCCCCACTCGTTCCAGAACGTGAGCTTTGAGCTCCATAAGGGGGAGATCCTGGGGATCGGCGGTCTCGTGGGAGCGCAGCGAACAGAGCTTGTGGAGGCGATCTTCGGGCTCCGAAAGATCTCTGAGGGGTCTCTTACGATGAACGGGGAGGCGATCCGCAACGACACGCCCCGGGACGCGATCCGCCACAAATTTGCGCTGCTGACCGAGGAGAGACGCGCCACAGGGATCATTCCGATGCTGTCCGTGTGGGACAACATTCTCGCCGTGTCTTATCGGAAGCTGGCCGGAAACGTCATCGGATACATCGACAGGAAGAAGCTGACCGGGCCGGTGGAGAGGGCGTGCAGGGAACTGGACGTAAGGACGGCCAGCATGGATACGCTCATCAAAAATCTGTCCGGCGGAAATCAGCAGAAGGTGCTGGTAGGCCGGTGGCTCCTGTCGGACTGCGACATTCTGATCCTGGACGAGCCGACCCGCGGCGTGGACGTGGGGGCGAAATACGAGATCTATAAGATCATGCGGGATCTGGTGAAGGCCGGAAAGGCGATCATCATGGTTTCCTCCGAGATGCCCGAGCTTCTGGGCATGTCCGACCGGATCATGATCATGTGCGAGGGCAGACTGTCCGGCATCCTCGATCAGGAGGAGGTCACGCAGGAAGAGGTCATGAAATATGCGACCCGGTTCTCCAACAAAGCGAAAGAGGTGGTGTCTCAATGAAAACAGAAAATCTCAAGAAATTTTTAATCGATAAATCGCTGATCATCGTCTTGCTTTTCATGATCATCGGAATTATTATAATTGAACCTTCCTTTTTGCAGTGGAGGGTATTCACGGACATTATCACCCAGTCCTCGGTGAAGATGATCTGCGCGCTGGGCCTGATGTTCCCGCTGCTTCTGGGCGGGACCGACCTGTCGGGCGGCCGCCAGGTCGGTCTTGCCGCGGTGCTCGTGGCGTCCATGTCCCAGATGATCGACTATTCCAACCGGTTCTGGCCGAATCTTCCGAACCTGCCGATCATCGTGCCGATCGTGCTGACGCTGGCGGCCGTGGCGGTCATCGGAGCGGTGAACGGCTTTATGATCTCGAAGCTGAAGATGCTTCCGTTCATCGCGACCTACGGCATGTCCACCATCGTGTACGGCATCAACTGTCTTTATTTTGCGAAGGAGCCCAATAACTCCCAGCCCATCGGCGGGATCCGGGACGATCTGAAGTTTTTGAGCAGCTACAAGCTGTTCGGTCAGGTCAGCCTTTTGGTGGTGATCGCAATTCTGGCTATCGTGGCGGTGTGGTTCGTGCTGAACAAGACGGTGTTCGGGAAAAATATTTACATCGTGGGCGGCAGCCCCGAAGCTGCAAAGGTATCGGGTATCAGCGTGCACAAGGTCATCATGGCGGTCTTCATCATCGAGAGCTGTCTGGTAGGTCTTGCCGGAATTATGGAGGTGGCCCGGACCGGAGGCGCAAACAGCTCCTACGGAAATGCATACGAGTTTGACGCCATCTCCTCCTGCGTTGTGGGCGGCGTGTCCTTGAGCGGCGGAGTCGGCAAGGTGTCCGGCGCGGTCATCGGCGTTATTATTTTCACGATCATCAGCTACGGCCTCGCGTTCATCGGCGTCAACGCCAACTGGCAGCTGATCATCAAGGGTATTATCATCTGTATCGCAGTGGCGCTGGATATGAGAAAGAACGCCTGATACAGACGGATGGAAAGGAAGGACAGAATGGAAAGAACAATGGTAAAGCTTTCGGATAAGGTATCGCTCTCTCCGGTCGTACAGGGTTTCTGGCGTCTGGAGGATTGGAACTGGAGCGCGAAGGAGCTGGCGGAGTTTATGAACGCCTGCATCGACAGGGGCGTGACCACCTTCGACACGGCGGAGATCTACTCGGATACGCTGTGTGAAAAAAAGATGGGGGAAGCGTTCGCAGCGGATCCGTCCATCCGGGACCGGATACAGCTCGTGTCCAAGACCGGCATTTTTAAGGAAGAGATCGACGGAAAGCCCTTCGGCTACTACAACACGACCTACGACCGGGTGAAAGCGTCCTGCAAGGAAAGCCTGTCCCGTCTGGGAACGGATCATCTGGATCTGTACCTGATCCATCGGGAGGATCCGTGCTTCGACCCGTGGGAGACTGCGAGAGCGCTCCAGGATCTGAAAAAGGAAGGACTGATCGTCGAGGCGGGCGTGTCCAACTTCGATCCGTTTAAATTTGACGCCCTTCAGACCGCCATGGGAAAAGAGCTGGTGACCAACCAGATCGAGTGGAATCCGGTCTGCTTCGAGCATTTCAACAGCGGCATGATGGACTATCTGACCGTCAACCGGATCCATCCGATGATCTGGTCCCCGCTGGCGGGCGGCAGACTGTTCGGCAGAGAGGACGCCCAGTGCAGCAGAGCCATGGACAAGATCCGCGAGATCGCCGGGAGGCACGGGGAGGATCCGTCCACGATCGTCTACGCGTGGCTCATGTACCATCCGGCGGGCGCGATCCCGATCTCGGGAAGCAACAAGCTGGCGCGGCTCGACCTGGCGCTCCGGGCGCTGGACGTAAAGCTCGCCCACCACGAGTGGTACGAGATCTACACGGCCAGCGGCCAGCAGGTGCTCCGCTGATATCCTATACAAAATAGAACCAGCATTTCCAATCACAGCCGGGCGATTTTCTCAGACCGAAAATCGCCCGGCTTGTTCTGTGCCCGCAGCATTTGGGTTGTATTTTTTTGTTCCTCAGAGTATAATAAAAATGTGATTGAGAGACACTAAATATGCAATAAAAATGTGAGGAGCGAGCTTGTGGAACGATTTATTTTGAAAAAGCTGCTGGACTGGAAAAATTCTCTTTACCGCAAACCCCTTATTTTGAAGGGAGTACGTCAGGTGGGAAAGACGTGGATCCTGAAAGAGTTTGGCAGGCGTTATTATGAAAATACCGCTTATTTTAACTTTGATGAAAACGAGGAATATAAACAGTTCTTTGAGACTACAAAGGATGTTGACCGCATCCTCCAAAATCTGATGCTGGCCAGCGGTCAGAAGATGATGCCGGAAAAGACCCTCATTATTTTTGACGAGGTGCAGGACTGTCCGAAGGTCATCAACTCGATGAAGTATTTTTGCGAAAACGCTCCGCAGTATCATATTGCGTGCGCTGGATCCCTGCTGGGCATTGCTCTGGCAAAGCCTTCGTCCTTTCCTGTTGGCAAGGTCAATTTCATGCAGATCGATCCCATGACCTTCATGGAATTTCTGATCGCCAATGGGGATGAAAACCTTGCTGAATATCTGAAACGTGTGGATTCCATCGAACCGGTCCCGGAGGCATTCTTCAATCCTCTGTATGAGAAACTGAAGATGTATTATGTCACCGGCGGTATGCCGGAACCTGTCCTGATGTGGACGGAGGCCCGGGATGTTTCTGCCATGCAGGAATCTCTGGCCGGAATTATTGGCGCTTATGAGCGTGACTTTGCAAAGCATCCCAATGTCAGCGAGTTCCCGAAGATTTCTATGATCTGGAAGTCCATACCGTCTCAGCTGGCAAAGGAAAACAAGAAGTTCCTCTACAGGGTCGTCAAAGAAGGAGCCAGGGCCCGTGAATACGAGGATGCATTGCAATGGCTGGTGGATGCCCGTCTGGTGCATAAGATTTACCGGAGCTCCGCTCCCGGACTTCCGGTGGCGGCTTACGATGATCTGTCAGCCTTTAAGATCTATCTGGCGGACGTAGGATTGCTCCGGCGTCTGGCACAGCTGGCACCAACAGCGTTTGGAGAGGGAAACCGTCTGTTCACCGAGTTTAAGGGGGCATTGACCGAAAACTTTGTGCTGCAGACTTTAATTACGCAGTTTGAGGTCGTTCCCCGCTACTGGACGCAGACGAATCCTCCGTATGAGGTGGATTTCCTGATCCAACGGGAGAATGACATTTTCCCGGTGGAAGTCAAATCGGAAGCCAATACATCCGGCAAAAGCCTTAAGAAGTTCAAGGAGTTGTTCCCGGACAAGGTAAAGCTCCGAGTACGCTTCTCTCTGAATAATCTGAAGCTGGATGACGATGTATTGAATATTCCGCTGTTCATGGCTGACCAGACGGATCGCCTGATCGGTTTGGCGCTGGATTGCAGGCGTTCTGCAAATGCGGCGCCGGTTTTGGACTTTTGATCTGCGCCTTGTGAAAACCCGGCAGGTAGGTTATAATACAAAGTAACCGTTCAAAGCGGCGGGAAAATAAGGACCGGGCCGGGCGTCAAGCTCGCTTGTAAGCCCGGCCCGGTCCTTATTTTCCCATCGGAGGAACCTCCGATGCTTCCTGCCCGGCAGAGCCGGGCAGGAAGACCTGCCGCTTTGGATTCACGAAAAGAGGTATGTTTTCAAACAGAAAAGGAGTGTGGGTTATGAAACGTGTTGGAATTCTGACGAGCGGCGGAGACTGTCAGGCGCTGAACGCGACCATGCGGGGCGTCGGAAAAGGGCTTTACAATGAGCTGGGAAGCGACGTGGAGATCTATGGATTCGAGGAGGGCTACAAGGGGCTGATCTACAATGAGTACCGGATGCTGACCGCGAAGGATTTCTCTGGCATCCTGACCAGAGGAGGTACGATCCTCGGAAGCTCCAGACAGTCCTTCAAAAACATGCGCGTGCCGGACGAGAACGGGCTGGACAAGGTGGCGGCCATGAAGCAGAACTACCGGAAGCTGGATCTGGACTGCCTGGTGATCCTCGGCGGGAACGGGACGCAGAAGACGGCGAACCTTCTGAGCGAGGAGGGACTCAACATCATCCACCTGCCAAAGACGATCGACAATGACATCTGGGGCACGGACATGACCTTCGGTTTCCAGAGCGCCGTGGACATCGCCACCCAGTGCATCGACTGCATCCACACGACGGCGGCGTCCCACGGGCGGGTGTTCATCGTGGAGGTCATGGGTCACAAGGTAGGATGGCTGACGCTGCACGCGGGCATCGCGGGCGGAGCGGACATCGTGCTGATCCCGGAGATCCCCTACGACATCAACAAGGTGTGCGAGGCGATCCAGAAGCGCAATAAAGCGAAGAAAGGATTTACGATCCTCGCCGTGGCCGAGGGCGCGATCTCCAAGGAGGACGCGGCGCTGTCCAAGAAGGAGTACAAGAACAAGATGGCCAGCTATGCCTATCCGTCGGTCTCCTACGAGCTGGCGGAGCAGATCATGGAGCGGACCGGTGTGGACGTGCGCGTGACGGTGCCGGGACACACCCAGAGAGGCGGTTCTCCCGATCCGTACGACCGCGTCATCTCGACCCGTTTGGGCGCGAGGGCGGCGAAGCTGATCATCGCGGAAAAATACGGCTATATGGTAGGGATCGTCAACGGCGAGACCTGCAAGATCCCGCTGAAGGACGTGGCCGGAAAGCTCAAGATGGTGGATCCGGAGTCGGGCATCATCGAGGAAGCCAAGATGGTCGGCATCAGCTTCGGGGACTGATCCTATGTCTTATATGGCATTGTACCGGAAATTCCGCCCTGCGGAGTTTTCCGATGTAAAGGGTCAGGAGCATATCGTGACGACCCTGAAAAATCAGATCGGCGCGGACCGCATCGGCCACGCCTATCTGTTCTGCGGGACGCGGGGCACGGGAAAGACCACCGTGGCGAAGATCTTCGCCCGGGCCGTCAACTGTGAAAACCCGCGGGACGGGGAGCCGTGCGGGGAATGCCCCTCCTGCCGGGCCATCGCGTCCGGCACGTCCATGAACGTGATCGAGATCGACGCGGCTTCCAACAACGGCGTGGACAACATCCGGGAAATCCGGGACGAGGTGGCCTACTCGCCCACCGAGGGCAAATATAAGGTCTACATCATCGACGAGGTCCACATGCTCTCTATCGGCGCGTTCAACGCCCTTTTGAAGACGCTGGAGGAGCCGCCGTCCTACGTCATCTTCATACTGGCCACGACGGAGGCGCACAAGATTCCGATCACGATCCTGTCCCGGTGTCAGCGGTACGATTTTCGGCGGATCACGGTGGACACCATCGCGGAGCGTCTGCGGGAGCTGACGGACAAGGAGCAGGTAGAGACGGAGGAGAAGGCGCTCCGGTATGTGGCCAAGGCGGCCGACGGATCCATGCGCGACGCGCTGAGCCTTCTGGATCAGTGCATCGCATTTTATCTGGGGCAGAGGCTGACCTACGATCATGTGCTGGATGTGCTGGGGGCCGTGGACACGGACGTGTTCGGCCGTCTGTTCGGCATGATCTGCCGTCAGGAGTTGACGGAGGCGGTCCGGGAGCTGGAGCAGATCATCCTCCAGGGCCGGGAACTGTCCCAGTTCGTGACGGATTTTGTCTGGTATCTGCGAAACCTTCTGATGCTGAAGAGCGACCGGAGTATGGAGGACGTGCTGGACGTGTCCAGCGACCGGCTGGCGCAGATGCGCGAGGAGGCGAAGCTTGCAGACGCCGACACGCTCATGCGGTACATCCGGGTGCTCTCGGAGCTGTCGGGGCAGCTAAGATACGCCGCGCAGAAGCGGGTGCTGGTGGAGATGACGCTGATCAAGCTGTGCCGGCCGGCCATGGAGCAGAATTACGATTCGATCCTGCAGAGGCTCCGGCAGATCGAGCAGCGTCTGGAGCAGGGCGTGATCGCGGCTCCGGCCGGACAGGCGGCGGAAGCCCCGGCCGCACCCGCCCCTGGGCCGCGGGAGAAGCTTCCGCGGGAGGCGCTGTCGGAGGACGCGCGGCTCGTCGTCGACAACTTCCAGCGGCTCAGGAAAAAGCTTGGCGGCATGCAGGGCCCGCAGCTTAAGGACGCGGTGTGCCGGGAGCTGCCGGACGGGTCGGGCGTGCAGATCATTCTGGCGAGGGACCTGCCGGTGGACGAGGCGGCGCTGGCGGAGGACGTGGCCGCGCTGATCGAGCGGGAGCTCGGGGTCCGCATGAAGGTGCAGGTGAACACGCCGCAGACAGACCCGAGGCCACAGGAGCCAGTGGCGGCCCTGTCCGGGCTGGACATGATCGATATGGAAATTGAGATAGAATAGCGAGGAGAATGAGACTATGGCAAAAAGAGGCGGATTTCCCGGCGGCGGGATGCCCGGAAACATGAACAATCTGATGAAGCAGGCGCAGCGCATGCAGCGCCAGATGGAGGAGAGCGCCAAGGAGCTGGAGACCGCGGAGTTTACGGCTGCGGCGGGCGGCGGCGCGGTGGAGGTGACCGTGACCGGCAAAAAAGAAGTGACAAAGGTGAAGCTTGACCCCGAGGCGGTGGATCCCGACGACGTGGAGATGCTGGAGGATCTGATCATGGCGGCCGTCAACGAGGCGCTCCGCAAGGCGGAGGAGGCTTCCGCCGCCAATATGGCGAAGCTGACCGGCGGTCTGGGCGGAGGATTTTCGTTCTGATGGAATATTACAGCAGCCAGATCAGCCAGCTGGTGGAGCAACTGGCGTCGCTGCCCGGCATCGGTGCAAAGACGGCGCAGCGTCTGGCCTTTTACATTATCGATATGCCGCAGGAGCGGGTGGACAAGCTGGCCGAGAGCATGGTGAAGGCGAAGCGCACGATCCGCTACTGTAAGGAGTGCCTGACGCTGACCGATCAGGAGCTCTGCCCGATCTGCGCCAATCCAAAGAGGGACCACCGGACGATCATGGTGGTGGAGAACCCGCGGGACATGAGCGCCTACGAGAAGACAGGGAAATACGAGGGAGTCTATCACGTGCTGCACGGGGCCATCTCCCCGATGCTGGGCATCGGCCCGGCGGACATCCGCCTCAAGGAGCTGATGCACCGGCTGGAGCAGGACGTGGACGAGGTCATCATCGCCACAAACTCCAGCCTCGAGGGAGAGACGACGGCCATGTACATCAGCAAGCTGGTGAAGCCGACGGGCATTAAGGTGAGCCGGATCGCCAGCGGCGTGCCGGTGGGCGGAGATCTGGAGTACATAGACGAGGTGACGCTGCTCCGCGCGCTGGAAGGCCGCGTGGAGCTTTGACGGAGGACAAGGAGGGGAATCAATATGAGCATCAGAAAAGCAGATTTTGGAACGACAAAGGGAGGCGCGAAGGCGTCTCTCTACACGATTGTAAATGAGAACGGCATGGAGGCCGCCGTGACCGACTTCGGCGCGATCCTCGTGAGCCTGAAGGTCCCGGACGCCGCGGGCGGAAGGACGGACGTGGTGCTGGGCTTTGACAGCATAGAGGGATACGAGGGAAATCCAAGCTTCTTCGGCTCCACCATCGGGAGAAACGCCAACCGCATCGCGGGGGCGGCCTTCACGCTGGACGGCGTGGAGTACCGGCTGGCCGACAACGAGAACGGCAACAACCTGCACACGGACATTCAGCACGGCTTCCACAAGGTCATGTGGGAGGGAGAGGCGGACGAGCAGACGGATTCCGTGCGCTTTTCCTATGTAAGCCCCGACGGGGAGAACGGATTTCCGGGCACTCTGAAGGTGACGGTCACTTACACCCTCCAGGCGGACAATGCGCTGAAGATCGCCTACGACGCGGTCAGCGACAAAAAGACGGTCATCAACCTGACCAACCACAGTTACTTTAATCTGGCGGGTCACGACGCCGGAAGCATCTGCGATGAAAAGATGACGATCCTCGCGGACGGATTTACGGAGATCCTGCCGGGAGCGATCCCCACGGGAAGGACCGTCCCGGTGGAGGGGACGCCCATGGATTTCCGGACGGCCAGACGGATCGGGGACCGGATCGACGAGGACTGGGAGCAGCTGACGCTGGTGCAGGGCTACGACCACAACTGGGCGCTGCATACGGAGCCGGGGACGCTCTCGAAGATCGCGCGGGTGGACGACGAGAAGGCGGGACGCTCCATGGAGGTCTACACGGACCTGCCGGGCGTACAGTTTTACGCGGGCAACTGCATCGATCCCCAGACCGGCAAGGGCGGCGCTTCCTACGGAAAGCGGTGCGCGCTCTGCCTCGAGACCCAGTATTTCCCCAACAGCGTGAACACGCCGTCCTTCCGGCAGCCGGTATTTGAGGCGGGACAGGCTTATCACACCGAGACTGTGTACAAATTTTTATAGAAAGCCTGCAAGAGGGAACGAATGCTGAAAGTATTTTTAGTGGAAGACGAGATCGTCATGCGGGAAGGCATCAAGAACAACATCCCGTGGGCGCAGGAGGGATTTGAATTTGCGGGGGAGGCCAGCGACGGAGAGCTGGCCTATCCGCTGATCCAGAAGACGAAGCCGGACATCCTGATCACGGATATCCGGATGCCCTTCATGGACGGGCTGGAGCTGAGCCGTCTGGTGAAGAAGGAGCTGCCCTCCATCAAGATCATCATTCTGAGCGGCTACGATGAGTTTGAGTATGCCAAGGAGGCCATCAGCATCGGGATCACCGACTATCTGGTAAAGCCGGTGTCCGGCGCGCAGCTTCTGGAAGCCGTCAGGAAGGTGGCCCGGATCGTGGAGGAGGAGAAGCAGCAGAAGCAGTTTCTCGAGACCTTCGAGCGGGAGCGCATGGAAAATACCCGTCTGGCCCGGCAGAAATTTTTCCGGAGCCTGGTGTCCGGCAAGCATCCGGTGTCGGCGCTTCTGGAGGAGGGGAGGGCCGTCGGGCTGGAGCTGGCGGCCAACCGGTACAACATCCTGCTCTTTCAGGTGTTCGACGACGGAGAGGTGGAGAGCTATTCCGAGGAGACGAACCGGGTGACGCAGGCGGTGGAGGACATGGCGGAGCAGATGGACGGAGTCATGACCATCGAGCTTGGTCTGGAGGGCTGGGCCTTTATCCTGAAAGCGTCCGGAGAGGAGGAGCTCGCCGCGCTGGAGGAGGCCTTCTCGGGCAGGCTTCAGGCGGTGGCCGGAGACGGACAGAGCGGGATCGAGTATTTCGGCGGTCTCGGCCGGCCGGTCGGGAGGCTGAGCGAGCTGAACAAGTGCTTCGAGCAGGCAAACCGGGCGTTCGCCTACCGCTATCTGAAAAAACGCGGGCAGATCGTGCGGGACGCGGACGCGGCGGAAGCGCCGGCGGACGAGCAGCTGACCATCGGGTCGCTGGACGTCAATAAGGTGGACCGCAAGGTGGTCAGCAGCTTTTTAAAGACCGGGATCCGAAGCGAGATCCCTCATTTTATGGACGAATATTTTGCCAGCGTGGGCGAGCAGAACATCCAGTCGCTCATGTTCCGGCAGTATGTGACCATGGACGCCTATCTGGCGGCGGCCGCTGTGCTGGAGGAGCTGGGATGTCCGTCCGACGCGCTGGTGGAGCGCTGCGGCGATTTTCAGAGCATGTCGGCGGTGCTGAACACCATCGAGCAGACCAAGGACTATCTGTCGAGGGTGTTCGAGACGGTGATCGGGCTTCGGGAGAGCGTCTCGCAGCGGAAGTACAGCTCTCTTCTGAAGGACGCCCGCGCCTACATCCGGCAGAATTTTGACAACGAGGACATCTCCCTGAACACGGTGGCGGCCAGCGTGAACTTAAGCCCGAACCACTTCAGTACGATCTTCAGCCAGGAGACCGGTCAGACCTTCATCGAATTTCTGACCGCGGTGCGCATGGAGAAGGCCAAGGAGCTTCTGCGGGCCACGTCCATGAAGACGGCGGAGATCGCCTTCGCGGTGGGGTATAAGGACCCGCACTACTTCAGCTACCTGTTTAAGAAAACGCAGGAGTGCACGCCCAGGGAGTTTCGTGCGCGGGCGTAGGAGGGGAGCGTCATGTGGAGAAAAGGTTCGACCTTAAAGCGTCGTCTCAATATGCTGGTGGCAGTCTGCCTGATCCCTCTGGCGGTCATGGTGGTCTATCTTCTCGTGATGCTGAACCGGTTTTCCGGGCGGTATGACATGATCGTGGAAAATATCACGAGAGCCAACGATTACAACATCGAGTTCAAGGACGATCTGGACTACGTCATGTACATCATCGTCGTCAACGCCGAGCGCGCCGAGGAGCTGGTGGACACGGAGCAGCCGCACGTGATGATCGGCGAGGCGAGAACGGTGTTTCAGAAGCTCTATGAGCAGGCGGACACGGAATACGCCAGAAACAGCCTTTCGAGGATCTTAAAGAGTCTGAACACGCTGGAGGACCGGGTGGAGGAGATCGAGGCGGACGCGCTGGTCAGCGGAGCCTACGACACGAACATGGAGCGGCTGGATCTGAACATCCGCGTGCTGACGGATCTGATCCAGGAGCAGATCCAGGAATATATTTATTATGAGACGACCAACCTCGAGGAGCTCCGGGAGGGGATCCGGACCGATGTGGACAGGGCGATCCGGGTGAGCGTGGCCGTCATGGCGGGGATCCTGCTGGGAGCGCTCCTGATCAACCGCAGGATCGTATCCGGGATCGCGGAGCCGATCTCCCGGCTGTGTGAATTTACGAAGCAGGCGGGGCGGGGAGACTTTGCCGTCCGGGCCCAGGACGACGGCGTCGACGAGCTGACCGTCCTGAACCAGGGGTTCAACCAGATGGTAGAGCGGATCGGTCATCTGGTGGAGGGCATCCGGGTGGAGCAGCTGAATCTGCGGGCCACGGAGCTGAAGCTCCTTCAGGCGCAGATCAACCCTCATTTTCTCTACAATACGCTGGATACGATCATCTGGCTTGCGGAGGCGGGGCAGACGGAGCAGGTAGTCAGCATGGTGTCCACTCTGTCCAGCTTTTTCCGGACGACGCTCAGCAAAGGGCGGGATTACATCTCGGTGCAGGAGGAGGAGACGCACATCCGCAGCTATCTGACGATCCAGCAGTTCCGCTACCGGGACATCCTCGAGTACGAGATCGACATTCCGGAGGAGCTCTACGAATACCAGATCCTGAAGCTGACGCTCCAGCCGCTGGTGGAGAACGCCCTGTATCACGGCATCAAAAACAAGCGGGGGCTCGGGCATATCCGGGTCGCCGGGAGACGGGAAGGAGACCGGCTGGCGTTTACGGTCCGGGACAACGGCGTGGGCATGGAGCCCGAGAGGCTCGAGCACGTGCGGCGTCTGATCAACGGGGAGCTTAAGGAGGAGGACGTGCCCTCGGGCTTCGGGCTCTTCAACGTCAACCAGAGGCTGAGGCTCAACTACGGCGCGGAATACGGACTGCTTCTCTCCAGCGAGTACGGAGAATGGACGGAGATCTGCGCGGTCATCCCGGCCGTAAAAAAATAAACCTTGCCCGTAAAAAAATCAACTTTTGTTCATAATTTGTTCAAAACTTAGTAAAAAATTATACTTAATTCCGAAGGAAGCCCGTATTTTTTTCCCTGAAAATCAGGTATGATTCTATCGTGGCCGGGGAAACCGGCAAGAATCGAAAAAATAACGGGAGGTAATCTCAACATGAAAAGAAAAATTGTCAGCGCTCTTGTATGCGCAGCAATGGTAGCAACCATGGTAGCAGGATGCGGAAGCTCCGACAGCGCCGCGACGACGACGGACGCTACGGAGGAGACGACGGATGACGCGGCGGCAGACGATGCGGCGGCAGCGGACGACACCGCAGCCAGCGGCGACGTGATCACGATCGGATTTGCACAGGTTGGACATGAGTCCGACTGGCGTACCGCTTCCACCCAGTCCTGCCAGGATGTGTTCTCCACTGAGAACGGATATGACCTGCAGTTCGTAGACTGCGACAACGACTCTGCCGTACAGCTCGAGGCTGTCCGCGGATTCATCGAGCAGGACGTTGACTACATCATCATCGACCCGATCGTTTCCACCGGATGGGACACCGTTCTGACCGAGTGCGAGGACGCCGGAATCCCGGTTATCGTGATCGACCGTACCATCGACGACTCTGACAAATATGTATCCTGGGTAGGATCCAACTTCAACACCGAGGGTCTTGCAGCAGGCGAGTGGCTGAAAGCTTACGCTGAGGCGAAAAACATTGACGAGCTGAACATCCTCGTGATCGAGGGATCCACCGGCGCATCCGCAACCATCGGACGTACGGAAGGCTTCAAGGAGATCGCTGACAGAGAGGGATGGACCATCCTTGATTCCCAGAGCGGCGACTTCACGCAGGACGGCGGCCAGGAGGTCATGGAGTCCTACTGCAAATCCTATGAGGGACAGTTCAATGTAGTGATCTGCCAGAACGATAACGAAGCATTCGGCGCTATGGACGCTATGACCGCAGCGGGCGTAAGCTACGGCGTAGACGGCGACGTGATCCTTGTTTCCTTCGACGCCTGCACTGCCGGACTTGAGTTCGTAATGTCGGGCGACATCAACGCTGACTTCGAGTGCAACCCGCTGGCTGCTCCGTTCGTAGAGGAGGTCATCCAGACCATCGAGGCAGGCGGAACTCCGGAGAAGGAAGTGTACATGGAGGAGCACTGGTTTGTAAACGAGGACATCCTCACCAGCATCACCGTAGACGGTGCTGAGCAGGCTCTGACCGTTGTAACGCAGGAAGTTGTTGACGCACAGTACTAATCTTATAGGCGGCTGCACTCCGCGGCAACGATAAAAATGTGACTTATCGAGGGGGAGGCTCATCAAAGGGTCTCCCTTTCTTTCACGGAAAGGATGTGAGTATATGGACAATAATGTAGTATTGACCATGCGCGGCATTTCGATGACTTTCCCGGGGGTTAAGGCTCTTGACAACGTGGACTTTACGCTGAGAAAAGGCGAGATCCATGCGCTTATGGGAGAGAACGGAGCAGGAAAATCCACGCTGATCAAATGCCTGACCGGTATCAACGCCTTTGAAGCCGGCGAGATCCGGGTGGATGGAATCGACGGACCGGTCGTCAATCATTCGACGCTGGACGCACAGAAGAAGGGAATCTCCACCGTGTATCAGGAGGTCAACCTCTGTCCGAACCTGAGCGTGGCGGAAAACCTGTTCATCGGCCGGGAGCCGAAGACGAAGCTGGGGACTATCGACTGGAAGACGATGGTGAAAAAATCCCAGAAGATCATGCAGGATCTGGACATGAACATCGATGTGACGCAGAATCTGGAGGAGTACTCTCTCGCGCTCCAGCAGATGATCGCCATCGCCCGCGCGGTGGATATGGACTGTAAGGTGCTGATCCTTGACGAGCCCACATCCTCTCTGGACGACAACGAGGTGGCGAAGCTGTTCACGCTGATGAACCAGCTGAAGGACAAGGGCGTCGGCATCGTCTTCGTCACCCACTTCTTAGAGCAGGTGTACGCGGTCTGCGACCGGATCACGGTGCTTCGGGACGGTCAGCTCGTGGGAGAGTATCCCATCGCGGAGCTTCCCCGCGTGAAGCTGGTGGCGGCCATGATGGGCAAGGATTTCGACGATCTGGCTTCCATCAAGTCCGAGGAGTCTCCGGTGTTCTCCGACGCCGATCTGCTCATCGACGCCGAGGGCATGAGCCACAAGGGAACGATCAAGCCCTTCAGCCTGCAGATCCACAAAGGCGAGGTGGTGGGCTTCACCGGCCTTCTGGGCTCTGGACGAAGCGAGCTGGCCCGCGTCATCTACGGCGCGGACAAGAACCAGACCGGTACGCTGAAGGTCAAAGGCAAGGAAGCGAAGATCAGCGCTCCGATCGACGCCATGAAGCTGGGCATGGGACTTCTGCCCGACGACAGAAAGGCCGAGGGCATCATCGGCGACCTGTCTGTCCGGGAAAATATCATCCTGGCGCTTCAGGCAAAGAGAGGTATGTTCAAGCTGCTCTCCATGAAGGAGCAGAACGAGCTGGCCGACAAATACATAGAGATGCTTCAGGTGAAGACGGCAAGCCGCGAGACGCTGATCAAGCAGCTTTCCGGCGGAAACCAGCAGAAGGTCATCCTCGGACGGTGGCTGGCCACGGATCCGGATTTCCTGATCCTTGACGAGCCGACCCGCGGTATCGACATCGGGACCAAGACGGAGATCCAGAAGCTGGTGCTGAAGCTTGCAAAAGAAGGAAAGGGAGTCATCTTTATCTCGTCCGAGATCGAGGAGATGCTCCGTACCTGTACGAAGATGGTTGTCCTGCGCGACGGTATGAAGGTGGGCGAGATCACCGAGAGCCTGTCTCAGGAGACCGTCATGAAGGCAATCGCGGGAGGTGAAAGTGATGAACAGTAGTCTTAAGAAAATTACGGGAATGCGTCTGTTCCTTCCTATTTTCTGTATGCTGCTTGTGATGGCGGCCAACATCATCTACGACGCAGCCAGCGGGAACTTCGCATTGAACTTTTTCACGATCTCTATGAGAAACGGCGTCCTCTACGGCCGTCTGATCGACATCCTGAACCGCGGAAGCGAGGTGGCGATCCTCGCCATCGGTATGACGCTGGTCGTGTCCGCGTCGGCCGGAACGGATATTTCCGTCGGATCAGTCATGTCTCTGGCAGCCTGCTTCTGCTGCATGATGCTGGCAGGATACGGCGTATCCTCCACCAGCGATCTGGCGGTGCCGCTGCTGGTGGGCGTGCTGGGCGGCGTTCTGATGGGATGCCTGTGCGGAGCGTTCAACGGATTTCTGGTGGCGTACCTGAACGTACAGCCCATGGTGGCCACATTGATCCTGTATTCGGCGGCGAGAGCCATCGGACTGCTGCTCTGCAACAACCTGATCGTGTATGTGCGCAACGACTCCTACAAATTTTTCGGAGGCTATATGGGATTTCTTCCGACTCCCATCGTGATCGCGGCCATCTGCGTGGTGATCATGACGCTGCTCCTGAAAAAGACCGCTCTGGGACTGTATGTGCAGAGCGTGGGTATCAATAAAAAGGCTTCGCGCATTGCGGGTCTGAACTCCGAGAAGATCATCTTTATCTGCTATGTGGTGTGCGGACTGGCCGCAGGCATCGCGGGTATCGTGGCTTCCTCCCGGATCTACTCGGCCGACTCCAACAACATCGGCCTGAACTATGAGATGGACGCGATCCTGGCCGTGGCGCTGGGCGGAAACAGCCTCGGCGGCGGTAAGTTCAATCTGGCGGGATCCATCATCGGAGCCTACACGATCCAGGCGATCACGACCACGCTGTACGCGCTGGGCGTATCGACGGATGTGGCGCCGGTGTACAAGGCGATCATCGTCATCATCATCGTAACGATCCAGGCGCCGCCGTTTAAAGCCTTCATGAAGAGAAGAGCGGCGAGAAAAGCGCTTGCCAAAGGAGGTGCCGTAGCATGAAAGGAAAGAAGATAAACAGCAATACGCTGCTTCTGATCATCACGATCGCACTGTTTGTCGTCATGTATGCGATCGGCTGCGTGATCTATTCGTCCAAGGGCTTTACGCACCTTCAGACCTTTTTGAATATTCTGATCAACAATGCGGGCCTGCTTTGCGTGGCCTGCGGCACGACCTGCATTATGCTGACGGGCGGCATCGACATTTCCGTGGGCGCTCTGATCGCCATGGACTGTATGTTCCTCGCCGTCGGTATGGAGCAGTGGGGAATGAGCGCTCCGGTGCTGATCGCGCTGGTGCTGCTGATCGGCATCGTATTTGGACTTGTGCAGGGCTTCTGTGTGGGATATCTTGAGATCCAGCCCTTCATCGTGACCATGGCGGGTATGTTCTTTGCCAGAGGTATGACGGCGGTGATCAGCACGGATCAGGTGTCCATCAGCCAGAACGCGTTTTTCGTGGGACTGGCAAACGCCAAGATCCAGATCCCGTTCGGCGCTTACACCAACAGCAAGGGAGTCCTTCAGATCCCGTTTGTCCGCATCACGGTCGTCGTGGCGCTCATCGTGCTGATCCTGATCTTCCTGATGCTCCGCTACACCAAGTTCGGCCGCAGCCTCTATGCGGTGGGCGGCAACGAGCAGTCTGCGACCATGATGGGTCTGGACGTGAAGATGACGAAGCTCAAGGCTTATGTGCTGGGCTCCTTCCTCTGCTCCATCGGCGGCATCTGCTACTGCCTGAACACCATGTCCGGCAGCGTGCGTCAGGCGCTGGGACTGGAGATGGACGCGATCTCGTCGGCGGTCATCGGCGGAACGCTTCTGACCGGAGGCGTGGGAAACGTCGTCGGAACGTTCTTCGGCGTACTGATCAACGGTACGATCTCCACGCTGGTCAAGACCAACGGAAAGCTTCTGAGTTCCTGGTCCAGCATCGCCGTGGCGGCGCTCCTGTGCTTCTTCATCGTGCTGCAGAGCGTTTTCGCGAAGATCAAGGACGCAAAGAAATAAAGAAAGCCTGTCTGACACAGGGAACCGCCGGCGCGGTTCCCTTTTTGAGCGATACGCCGTGCAAGCGGCTGCCGTGCCTGCACGGGCAGCCATTTGCAGGGAAACGGACAGCGAACAGCTTTGCTGTGAGCCGACTGTGGTATCGTATGGAGGAAAAAGCTTATGAAAAAATATTATGCAGGAGCGGCGTTTCTGGCGCTGGCGATCTTCTCGGCCTCTGGATGCACGAGGAGTGGCGGGGAGACGCAGACGGAGTCCCGCTATGAGGAGCTGGCGGACGAGGGAGAAGGGTATATCAATGTGGGCTTCTGTCAGGTCGGCTCGGAGTCGGACTGGCGGGTGGCCAGCACCCAGTCCTTCCGGGAGACCTTCACGACGGAGAACGGCTATTATCTGCTGTACGAGGACGCGCAGAACAAGCAGGAGAACCAGCTGAAGGCGGTCCGGAGCTTTATCCTTCAGGAGGTGGATTACATCATCCTGGATCCGGTGGTGGAGACGGGATGGGACGGAGTGCTTCAGGAGGCCAAGGACGCGGGAATCCCGGTCATCGTGACGGACCGCAAGGTGGTGGTGGAGGACGAAAGTCTCTACACCTGCTGGGTCGGGAGCGATTTTGAGCAGGAAGGGCGAAAAGCCGGGGAATGGCTGGAGGACTATCTGGCGGACCGGGGACGCGGCGGCGAGAAGCTCAGGCTCGTGACGCTCCAGGGAACGCTCGGGTCGTCCGCGCAGATCGGCAGGACGGAGGGCTTTTCCCAGATACTGGAGCAAAACGACAGCTGGGAGATGCTGGAGTATCAGTCGGGAGACTTCACGCAGACAAAGGCGCAGGAGGTCATGGAATACTATCTGGACACGTACGAGGACATCGACGTGGCCGTGTGCGAAAACGACAACATGGCCTTTGGAGCCATCGACGCTATCCAGGAGGCGGGAAAGACCTGCGGTCCGGACGGGGAGATCATCGTGATCTCCTTCGACGCGGTGCGGGCGGCGTTCGAGGCCATGCTGCGGGGCGAGATCAACGTGGCGATGGAGTGCAACCCGGATCAGGGGCCGCTGGTGTCCGACATCATCCGGCGTCTGGAAGCTGGCGAAGAGGTGGAGAAGATCCAGTATGTGAAAGAAACCTATTTTGACACCTCCATGGATCTGGAATCCATCATGGAGGGACGGACGTACTGACGGTCGTCCTTCACAGGAAAAAGACGCTTCCGGGCGTCTTTTTTTGTCGATGAGAACCGGGAGGCGTCCCCTACGTTTCGCCAAAAAGAGAGCGGCCTCTGTGCTAGGATGTAGGGAAACGGAGGGCGAAGAATCATGGAACTGACAGAGAGAAAAGGAGCGAAAGAGGAATGGAAGCTTCCGAAAAATGTGCGCCAGATCGGAGAGCCCGGACAGGAGCTTAAGGTGCTGGTGGAGGATTACGCATATACGTATCTGCACCAGCTGGCGGAGGGAAACCTGACCTGCATGAAGACGGCGGTCCTTGTGGGAAGGACGGAGGGAGAAGCCCGGATCTACATACAGGGAGCGCTGGAGATCGACATGGGACAGGATCAGAGAAAATGGTTTTCCAACGATCACTGGAGGGACATTTTCAGCACGATAGAGGAATGGTTCGAGGGGATGGAAGTGGTCGGGTGGTTTCTGTCCAATCCGGGCTTTCCGGCCTCTCTGACCGAAGAAGTGAAAAGTCTTCACAGCCGTCATTTTCCGGCGGACAAGCATCTGTTTTTCCAGATGGACGTGCTGGAGAGCGAGGAGGTGTTCTACGCCCGCACCGACAGCGGGACGGCGCCTCTGCCGGGCTACTATATCTATTATGAGAAAAATGAACCGATGCAGGCGTATATGAGCAAGCAGAAGGGCGGGGCGGGGATCGAGACGGAGGGCGTCCTTAAAGACCGGGCAGCCATCCGCTTCCGCAGCGTCATGCAGGAAAAGAAGGAGCAGACGACGCAGAAGAAGACGGTGGCATTTCTCTATACGGCGTGCACGTTTCTGGTGATGGTGATCCTGGTCATCGGCGTGACGATGATGAATAACTATGACCGGATGGCCAGCATGGAGACGACGCTCCACCGGATCTCGGAAAGCCTGGGGGAGGAGGACTCGCAGGAAGCGCTGGAGGAGGCGGCAAAGGAGGAGAACCGGCAGGCGCTGGAGGCCGGGGAGACCGCGGCGGCGAACGCGGACGTGGATCAGGCGGCCGCTGACGCGCAGCCGGACGGAGAGGCGGCCGGGGAGGCCGGGAGCGATGCGACGCAGGCGCAGGACGAGCCTGACGTTCCGGAGAACGCGGAGAGTGGAGACGGCGAAGCCGCGGACGGGACGGCGGACGAAGCCGCAAAGGAGGAGGAAGCGCAGCAGCCGGTCCGCTACGAGGTCAGGACCGGGGACACGCTTCTTGGCATCTGCAGGGCCCGCTACGGCTCGGAGGACCGCATGGAGGAGATCTGCAGGCTGAACGGGCTTGACGACAGTGATAAAATTTATGTGGGACAAATCATTGAACTCCCCTAGATGGAAATGCTATAATGAACCTTTAAGAGGCGCGAGGGGCTCTCGCGGTCTGCAGGAGCAAAGGATGAGCATACAACTATTGAAAAGAACAGGCACAGATCCTGATATGGAAAGCTATAAGAGAAATCTGCGTCGGCACCGGCTGCGGAACCTCGGCATTACGGCGGGGCTTGCGGCCGCGGCCGTTTTGTGCGTGCTGGGCATCCGCTTCAGCCTGGAGAACCGCACCTTTCAGACGTACGAGGTGGTCAGGAGCTTCGACCGGTCCGACACGGTGACGACTCAGTACACGGAATTTCTCGACTATGCGGTGAAATACAGCAAGGATGGCGTCTCCTGTGTGGATGAGGAGAACCGTCTGGTGTGGAGCCAGACCTACAATCTCCAGAATCCGATTGTGGAGGTCTGCCAGGGAAGCATGGCCGTGGCGGACAAGGACGGCTCGGAGGTGATGATCTTCGACCGGACGGGACTTCAGGGACAGATCCAGACCCTCCTTCCCATCCGGCAGATCTCTCTGTCCGGACAGGGCGTGCTGGCGGTGCTCCTCGAGGACGGAGATATCTGCAGAGTCAATCTGTACAGCAAGGACGGCACGCAGCTCGTAGAGTCGAAGTTTGAGCTGCAGGAGACCGGATTCCCGGTGCGTATTTCCCTGAGCGCGGACGCCACAAAGCTGGCGGTGTCGTTTTTGCAGGTGCAGGACGGAGCCATCAGCAGCTGTCTGGCATTCTATAATTTTGACTCGGTGGGAGAGAACTATGAGGATCATCTCGTGGCCTCCAGGATCATTCAGGGGACGGTGGTGCCGGGAGTGCACTATCTGGACGACACGCACTGCGTGTTTGTGGGCGCCGGGGAGCTTCTCTTTTACGAGGGCAGTCAGATCCCGGAGCAGGGGACCGAGGTGGCTCTGGAACGGGAAGTTTGCAGTATCTTTTATTCTGACAACTATGTGGGGCTGGTGCTGGAGGGCGAGGAGCAGGAGTACGCGCTTCAGGTGTACACGGCGCAGGGGCGGCTCCAGTTTGAGACGGAGTTTGACCAGAGCTATGACGCTCTGAAGTTTTCCGGCAGCAATATTCTGATCTACAATGATTTTGACTGCACGATCCTCAACCATTCCGGGACGATCATTTTTACGGGGACGTTCGACGAATCCATATCCAATCTGTACACCTTGTCCGGAAACAACCGTTATATGGTCATGCACGGGGCGCGGACCGACCAGATCCGCTTGAAATAGGAGGAACCGAAGATGAAGACAGTCAATCCGGCCGACGTGCTGGGGATCCTCTTTCTGGGCTACGGTCTGCTGGACGGCTACAGGAAGGGGCTTGTAAAAAAGGGGACGGCGCTTTTGGTATCGCTGGCGACGCTGCTGGCGGTCTACGCGGCGTCCCCCTATGTGGAAGCGTTTCTTCGCCAGATCCTTCCGGATTTTCTGAGTCTGGAGCAGGCGGGGACGGACAGCGAGCTGTACCGGATGCTGGTGCTCAGCGGATTTCGGGAACAGGCGGAGGAGTATGTGCAGATCCTGGCCGCCCGTGTGATCGCGCTTGTGCTCACCTACGCGGTCGTCCGTCTGATCCTGAGGACCGCGGTGCTGTCGCTGGAGATCCTGACCAAAGTGCCGGGGCTCAGCCTGCTGAACCGTCTGGCCGGAGCCGCATTCGGACTGACGCAGCAACTGGTGACGCTCTGGATCCTGTTTCTGATCGTGGCGATCTTCAGCGCCTCCGCGTGGGGGAGCGTCCTCTACGAGACGATCCAAAGCAGCGCGTGGATGTCCGGACTCTACGAGAACAATCTGCTGCTGCTCTTTGGGATTCTTTTTATATTGAAGATCTGAGGGGGCTTTGGGAAAAAAATTAAAAAAAGTACTTGCATTTTCTGTGCTAATCGAATATAATAACATTCGTTGAACACATAGGGCTATCGCCAAACGGTAAGGCAACGGACTCTGACTCCGTCATTTCAAGGT
>JAUNHB010000019.1:0-21488 GCA_030524125.1 Eubacteriales bacterium
GCTCTCCGCCGCTTCGCGGCTGCCTTTGCTCATGATCCGGCGCTCCCTCAGCCGAGAGCAACAGGCCCTCATTCGTGCAAGCACGATTCTGGCCTGTCGCTCCCGGCTGGCTGAACTGTTGCTACATAATCTCTTTGATCCAGCCCTCCGGAGCTTCGATGCGGCCCATCTGGATGCCGGTCAGCGTATCGTACAGCTTCTTCGTGACCGGTCCCATCTCCTCCATGCCGCTTGGCAGGCAGATCTCAGTCCCGTGATCGACGATCTTTCCGACCGGGGAGATGACCGCCGCCGTTCCGCACAGTCCGCACTCCGCGAAATCCTTCAGCTCCTCCTTGGCCACCGGACGCTCTTCGACTTCCAGTCCCAGATAGTCCTTCGCCACCACCATCAGCGAGCGGCGGGTGACGGACGGCAGGATGCTGTGGGACTTGGGCGTCACCACCTTGTTGTCCTTCGTCACAAACAGGAAGTTCGCTCCTCCGGTCTCCTCCACATAAGTCCTCGTGGCGGGATCCAGATACATATTTTCGTCAAAGCCCTGATTGTGAGCGTCCACGATGTTGTAGAGGCTCATGGCGTAATTGAGTCCGGCCTTGATGTCCCCGGTGCCGTGGGGCGCCGCCCGGTCTACGTCGGATACGCGGATCGTGATGGGTTTCGCGCCGCCCTTGAAATACGGCCCTACCGGCGTCGTGAAAATGCGGAACTGATATTCCGAAGCCGGCTTCACTCCGATCACGGCGTCGATGCCGAACATAAACGGGCGGATGTACAGCGTCGCGCCGCTTCCGTAAGGAGGCACATAGGCCGCGTTCGCCTTCACGGTCTCCACCACCGCTTCCACGAAGCGATCCTCCGGGAACGCCGGCATCTGCAGTCTTCTGGCCGAATCCGCCATACGCTTCGCGTTCAGATCCGGGCGGAAGGTCACGATCTTTCCGTTCTCCGTCGTGTACGCCTTGATGCCCTCAAAGCAGGTCTGCGCGTACTGCAGCACGCAGGCGCACTCGCTCATGGTGATCGTCGCGTCGGACGTTAGCTCTCCGGCGTCCCACGCTCCATCCTTATAGTGGGCAACAAATCTCTTGTCGGTGGGCATATATGCAAAACCGAGATTGCCCCAGTCAATGTTCTTCTTTTCCATAACACGAACTTCCTTTCCTTATGTATATTCATGTCGTCTGCGATGACTTTTCACGGTTTATCATACGCTTTTCAAAAACGGGTGTCAAGACGTAGTGGTTGCACCTTTCTCCTATTTGTGGTAAATTATATTACAGTCCAGCTTTGCCGCTGGACAAACGACAAAAGAGCTTACCAAGTGTGGCGCCGGGCGGACAGCTCCGGGGCCTGCGCAAGAGGGAACGAAGTGAAAAGCTTCGACGATCCGGTCACTGTGATCCGCCAGTCCCGTTCCAATATGCCATTGCAGATTTTCTGTGAGAAGGCGGAACCGGACGTATGAGCGGTAAGTCAGGAAACCTGCTTGGTCAAGTACAGATGCAGTTTTCCGGAAGAAACGGTCATCTGCCCCTGCGCGCGTCCGTGCGCAGGGCCGAACGCCTGCCTTCCCCAAAAGAAGCGCAGGTTTTTTTGCGCGCGAAGCGCGGCAGACGGGCCGGCCTTTATCCGGAAGATCAAAAGAGAGGAGAAAACAATATGAAAGCATCCACAACATCCAAAAAGCTTCTGGCCGCTCTCCTGGCCGCCGCCATGTCCGTGAGCATGGCCGCCTGCGGACAGACCGGCAACAACAGCGGAGACGCCGACCGCATCAGCGCGGAGAGCGTCAAGGAGGACAATCAGGCGGCTGCGGACACGCAGGAAACCGCCGACGCGCAGGAGCAGACGGACACAGAATCGACGAAGCATACCGAATACCCCGTGACCATCACCACTTACGGGCGGGACGGCGCAGAATACACCACCACCTACGAGAAGGCTCCCGAGAAAGTGCTCGCCGTCTATCAGGGCTGCGTAGAGACCATGCTGGCGCTGGGACTTGAGGATCATCTGGTCGCCACCGCGGGGCTGGACAACGCCGTGCCCGACGATCAGAAGGCCGCGTTCTCCCAGGTAGAGTATCTGGATGAGTTTACGCCCTCCAAAGAGACCGTCACCATGCTGGAGCCGGATCTCATTTTCTCCTGGGTCTCCCTGTTCGGTGAGAAGGCCCTCGGCGACGCCCAGAGCTGGATCGACAACGGAACCAACGTCTATATCAGTTCCAACACGGCGGTGGCGGAGAAATCGCTGGAGAACGAGTACAACGATATTTTAAATATGGGAATCATTTTCGATGTGCAGGACAAGGCCGAGGCCCTCGTCAATGAGATGAAGGACACCATCGAGAGCGTCAAGACTGCTGCGGCGTCGGAGAGCGCTTCCCCGTCCGTGCTGGTCATCGAGTCCGGCAAGGACAGCTTTACCAACTACAACGCGACCAGCCTCGCGGGCGACATGGTGACGCAGCTTGGAGGCACGCTGGCCAACGCGGACGGCGCTTCTCTCGGAAAAGAGGACATCATCGCCGCGGATCCCGATGTGATCTTCGTGGTCTACATGCCCTACACCGGCGATGATCCCGAGACCGTAAAGCAGGAGAAGCTCAATGTCATCCTTGAGGACGAGGCGTATGCAAGCCTTTCCGCCGTACAGAACGGCAGAGTCGTCCCGATCATGCTGAGCGAAATGTATGCCAGCGCCACGCGCACGCAGGACGGCATCGAGACCATCGCCAGAGGACTGTATCCGGAGCTGGAGCTGAATCTGGGCGAGTAAAAGAAACGGGGCGTTGATCTCATGAATACGAAGAAGATAAAAACTTCCGTTTACAGTATGGTGATCGTCGGATTGGTGGCGGCGCTTCTTTGCTCCGTGCTGATCTCGATCACCTTCGGAAACGCGGACATCTCCGTCCGCGAGGTGTACAGCGTGATTTTCTACGAGCTTTTCCATCTGGACCGTTTCTCCGGCTACGCGTCGGGGGCGGTCCACGACGTGGTCTGGCTGATCCGCTTCCCGCGGATCCTGCTGGCGCTGGCCGTGGGCATGGGCCTATCCGTGTGCGGCGTAGTCATGCAGGCCGTCGTGAAAAATCCGCTGGCGGACCCGTACGTGCTGGGGGTTTCCTCCGGCGCGTATCTGGGCGCGGCCATGGCCATCATTCTGGGGATCGGCTCCTTTCTCGGCGACAACGCGGTGGGCGTGCTGGCCTTTGCCGGCGCCGTACTGGCGTCCTTCGCCGTGCTGACCATCTCCAATATGGGCGGCCGCTCCAACGCCGGCAAGCTGATCCTCGCCGGCATGGCCATCAGCTCCGTCTGTTCGGCCTTTGCAAACTTTATCATCTATATCTCCCAGAATAAAAACGCCACGGCGGAGATCACCTACTGGAGCATGGGCAGTCTCGCTTCCGCCGAGTGGAGCAACATCGTGGTCTTTCTTCCCATGATGCTTCTGATCAGCGCGGCCTTCTGGACGCAGTACCGGAGCCTGAATCTGATGCTCCTGGGAGACGACACGGCGGTCACGCTGGGAACGGATCTGAGCCGGGCGCGGATCGTCTACATGATCCTCGCCTCCCTGCTGGTGGGCTTCTCCGTGTGCGCGGCCGGCATGATCGGCTTCGTGGGCCTGATCATCCCCCACGCGGTCCGGATGCTCTTCGGCACGGATCACAGACGGCTGATCCCCTTAAGCGCTCTCGTCGGCGCGATCTTCCTGATCTGGGCCGACGTGGCCTGCCGCGTGATCCTGAGCAATGCGGAGCTTCCCATCGGCATCCTCGTGTCCATCATCGGCGCGCCCTGCTTCATCTATCTGATGATCCGCAAATCCTACGGCTTCGGAGGTGGCAAGTCATGAACGTATCCGCAGAAAATATCCGCCTTTCCTACGGCGCTCAGGAAATCTTAAAGGGCGTCAGCATCCAGAGCGGATCCAATGAATTTGTGGGGATCATCGGCCCCAACGGAAGCGGAAAATCCACGCTGTTAAAGTGCATCTACCGCATCCTGCGCCCCGACGCGGGGCAGATCAATCTGGACGGCGCGGATCTCCATTCCATGAGCGTGAAAAGCTCCGCCCTCAAGATGGCCGTGGTGGCCCAGCACAACTATTATAATTTTGACTTTTCCGTGCGGGAGGTGGCTCTCATGGGGCGCTCTCCCCACAAGCGGACGCTGGAGCGGGACAACGCCAGAGACTATGAGATCGTGGAGGACGCCCTCCGGACGGTGGGAATGCTGGACTTTGCGGACCGGAGCTTCTCCACCCTGTCCGGCGGCGAACAGCAGCGGGTCATCCTTGCCAGAGCGCTGGCCCAGCAGACGCCCTGCCTGATCCTGGACGAGCCCACCAACCATCTGGACATCACTCACCAGCTTCAGCTTCTGAAGATCGTAAAGCAGCTGGACGTGACCGTCATCTCCGCCATCCATGACCTGAACATCGCAGCCATGTTCTGCGACCGGCTCTATGTGCTGCAAAAGGGCGAGATCGTCGGATGCGGCACGCCGGAGGAGGTGCTGACCCCCGCCTTTTTAAAGAGGGTCTATCAGGTGGACGCCGAGCTGGCCCGCGACAGCAGCGGACAGCTCCACGTACTGTACCGGGCGTAACGCCTGCACACACGGAAACCGGGCCGGGGACATTCGTCCCCGGCCCGGCCTGCGTTCCTGTACGTCTCTAATGTTCCTTGCACGTCCACTCCGTCACCGTCAGGCGCAGCACGGCCGTGCGCTCCACCATGGCCTCCGGAAAGGTCCAGTCCCTCCGGTCCGAATAGTGGGACAGGATCAGGGTCAGCCCGCGAACCTTCTCCCCGAAGGAATCCACCGATTCCAGCCGCCCTTTCCCGATGATGCTCTGGTAGCGGTAGCTGTAAGCGCAGGCCTCTGCGCCCTCCACCAGTTCGTGCTTCCGGTCCAGCTCAAAGCCCACAGACGGATTTTCTGCCATGAGCTCCAGCTTCTTTCCCTCCTGCGCGCCGTGAAAATAGAGCGTGAGCCTCCCGTCCTGCTCCTCGTACCCGAAATTCAGAGGGACGATGTAGACGCCGTCCCCGTCCGAAAGGCCGATCCGACAGCAGTCGCAGCCCTCCAGTACCTCCAGCATGTGCTTCCGGTCCGTGATCTCCCGGTCCTTCCTTCTCATTCCCGGACTCTCCTGCTCACTCCCACAGTCCCTGCGGGTATTTTCCTGCATCCTTCAGCTCCTGCATGGCTTTCATGACCACCGGCTTGTCCTCCTTGTAGGTGACGCCGTGCCAGCGGTCGCCGGATTTCAGCACCGTCACCTCCGCCCTGTGCTCGCGGATCAGCTCGTCCACCACGAACGGAAGAAAATACTCGCATTTGAGCGGGTTGACCGGAAGATTTTCCTCCAGAAACGCGGCGAAGCGCTGCTGAAGCTCCCGGAGGATGCTGGCCGAGAAGCCCCACATGTTCATGGACACAGGCGCGTCCTCCGGAAGCGGATGCCACGTAGCCCCGTCGTCCTCCGTGTAGGCCGGCCCCTCCGGACGCCGCTCGATGCGGGTCCGCTCCGTGATGGCCAGAAGTCTGTGCGCTTCGTCCGTCTCGCAGACGCCTCTGGCCACATGGCCGTTTTCCGTCAGCGTGTTTTTCAGAAGATATCCCACCATGGCGTAGGCGTACCGCTCCCCGTCCTCATGGCTTACGAGAAAATCGTGGATCAGCCGGAACGCCTCCTGCCCGTAGTAGTCGTCCGCGTTGATGACCGCGAACGGCCCGTCCACGACCGGCAGGCAGGACAGCACCGCATGTCCCGTGCCCCACGGCTTCACTCTGCCTTCCGGTACCGAAAAGCCCTCCGGCAGGTTGTGGAGCTCCTGATACACATACTCCACCGGGATCCGCTTTGCCATCCGGTCCCCGATGCTCTCCCGGAAATCCGCCTCGTTCTCCCTTTTAATGATAAAGATCACCTTCCCAAAGCCCGCCTGCACCGCGTCATAGATGGAATAATCCATGATAATGTGCCCCTGCGGATCGATGGGATCGATCTGCTTTAATCCTCCGTAGCGGCTTCCCATTCCCGCCGCCATGATCACCAGTACCGGTTTTTTCATATTGAAACTGCCTCCTTTTCTCTGAGTATATCCTCTTTTTTCCTCAGAGGCAATACTTTCTTACGACCCCGGACATGGCCTCCCAGTCCCGCTCCATATCGCTCACCAGCTTGAACTGCGTTCTGGCCCGGTCCAGGTTCTGTCCTTCCCGGTGGATCTTAAAATAATGATCTCCCTCCAGATGATCGGTCAGAAAGCGGACGCCGCACTCCAGCGTCATGAGCTTCGCCCCCCAGGGCAGGTACTCCAGCTCCTTTTCGGTCAGCGCTCCGCCGCAGCCGGACAGAAATCCCTCCGTGAAGCTCTCGTACAGCGGAAGGCTGAAGTTGACCTTCGTCAGATCCCGCTCGTCCTCCTCGCAGTCGTTGGCTCCAAACCGGACCGTATCCCCGAAATCGTTGAGCGACAGTCCCGGCATGACCGTGTCCAGATCGATGACGCAGATCCCCCGCCCGGTTTTCTCGTCGATCAGCACGTTGTTGAGCTTCGTATCGTTGTGGGTCACGCGAAGCGGCAGCTCTCCCGCGGACAGAAGCTCCATGAGCACGCCGCAGTCTCTCTTTCGCGCCTGCACGAACGCGATCGCCTCCGCGCACTCCCCCGCTCTTTTGCAGACGTCCGCCTCCAGCGCCCTCTCAAACTTTTCATACCGGTCGGGCGTGTCGTGAAAGCGCGGGATCGTCTCGTGCAGAGTCTCCGCCGGATATCCCGCCAGCATCCTCTGGAATCTTCCGAAGGCTTCTCCCACAGTCTTCAGATCCTCCGCCCCTCTCACCCGCTGGAGACAGACCGTGCGCTCCACAAAATCATAGACTCTCCACGCTCCGCCCTCCGGGTCCCGGACACAGGCCAGACCCTCCCGGTCCCGTCTCACCCGCATGGTCTCCCGCTCCGTGTCTCCGCCCTGCCTTTCGATCATGCCGCGCAGATAATCCGTCACGCCGCACACATTTTCCATGAGCGCTTCCGGATCTCTGAAGATCTCCGTGTTGATCCTCTGCAGGATATAATGTCTGCCGTGCTCGTTGGTCGCCAGAAAGGTGTCGTTGATATGCCCCTCCCCGTAGGGGACGGCCTCCGTGACCGCCCCCTCCAGATCGAACCGGGACAGGATCTCCCTCACCAGCTCTGTCTGAATGCTTTTCATCGCGTCTCCCCCTGTATCTCATACCAGCGGATCTCGTTGGCCTCCAGATGGAGCCCGAAGCTTTCTCCGCCGCCCGTGTACACGGTCGTGTCCTGCGGCTCGTAGGTGTTGTTCACCACGCAGTATTTTCCGTTCTTCACATACGCGTGAACCTCCACGTTGTAGTTGGAGCTGAACCACCGGTGCAGAAGCTCCTCCCCGTGAGCGCTCCACAGGATGCTCCGGTACAGGATCCGGCTGTTCTCAAAGCTGTAGGGCAGGCCGCTGAAATAGACGGCTCTTCCCTCGCCCCAGTCGTTCGCGGCCATCTGCACCTCCCGATCCCTCTGTACCAGCACTTCTGTCCCTTCCAGCGCATAGATATTTTTCTTGCCCTCTCCGAAATCCACCTCGCCCTGCACGTCCCCGAGGATAAAGTGCCCGCGGTGCTCCTCCCAGTTGTACTTGTCGTAGTTCAGCGTAAATCCGGTCTCCTTCTCCACGCCCAGCACGCCGGCCATCTGAAGATACCGTCCCTGATACTGGTGCCCGGACGGCTCGCCGACGCCGATGAAGCCGCCGCCCTCCGCCACAAAGCGTTTGATCCGCGCGGAGATCTCAGGATCCTCCCAGACGCTTCCGCCGGTGTGGGCCGTGTCGCCGTCCCCCACGTTCAGGATCACGTCCACGTCCGCCAGCGCGTCCACGTCCTCCTTCAGATCGTCAAAGCTTACAAACTTCACGTCGAAGGGCGCTCCCGAAAGCGCCTCGATGACTCCGGCATAGCTGTAATTCTGCTTCTGATAGAGCGCGTGATGCACCATATGGCAGCCCCAGGAACGCATCCGCCCCCAGCAGTTGAGCACCGCCACCTTCTTGATGCAGTAGGGCGTCGTCCCCCGGATATTGTCGTACAGCTCGCGGAACTCCCCGCAGACGCTCTCCACATAGTCGATGAACTCCGGGAAATCCAACGCAAGCTTCAGATAGCCACCGTAGCCGATCCGGTCGATGGGGCTTCTGAGGATGGCGCGTCTGGCCGTCACCCAGTTCACCCTGGCCTCCCTCACCGGATCCCCTCCCTCGTGGAAGGTGTCCGGGAAGAAATAGGGCAGGAATCGCCCTTCCGTGTATTTGACCCCCGGGATGTCCGAGATCAGCCGCAGAGTGCTGCCGTTGCCCACGCTTCCGACCACCGCGTCCACCCCCGCCGACGCAAATTCCGGCATGAACGGCTCCGTGCCGATCCAGTGGTCTCCGAGAAACATCATGGCCTCCTTGCCGCACTCGTGGGTAAGATCGGTCATCTCCCGCACAAGCGCCGCCACCTCCCGGCGCTGGAACGCCATGAAGTCCTTATATTCCCGGCTGGGAATCCGGTACTGGTTGTTGTAGTAGCCCTGATCGATGATATATTCCGGCCGGAACGGATAGCCTGCCTCCTTCTCGAACTTTTCGAGGATGTAGGGGCTCACCGACGCGGAGTAGCCGTACCAGTCCACATATTTTTCCCGCTTCAGCTCGTCGAACACCAGCGTGAACTGGTGGAAAAACGTGGTGTAGCGGATCACGTTCACATACGGGTGCTCCTCGCAGTATTTCCGGAGCCGCTCCAGCGTATATTTGTGGGTCTTGGGCTGGCGCACGTCGAAGGTGATCTGATGCTCAAAATCCTTCCACTCGTTGACCACCGCGTTGTACATGTGCACCGGATCCCAGATCAGGTAGGCCAGAAAGCTGACCGTGTAATCATGGTAAGGCGCAGGGCGCCGCAGGATCACCTCGCCCGTCTCCCGGTCGTACTCCCAGCAGGAAGCACAGACCGGCTCGCCCGTCGTGCGGTCCACCACCTCCCACCAGCGGGAAATGTCGTCCCTGCAGTTCACCTCCAGAAGCTCTCCGGAGATCCCCTTCATCAGCGGGATCCGAAGCTCCCCTTCCCCCGCCGTGTAAAACCGGGTCATGATGTAGCACTGCTGGATCTCGTCCGGATTGGCCTTCGCCCATGCGTTGTCTTTTCTCGTGGTATAGTAGGTGGCGTAGATCTTCGCCCCGGTGCGGATCAGCTCCTCCGGAAACTCCGTCCCGTCGCAGTCGCGGATCGCGTCCGCGCCCCAGCGCTTCAGCACCTCGATAGTCTGCGGGACCACATCCAGATTCGTCGGGATCGTCACCCGGCCGGAGCCGCTGTTCAGTCCGTCTTTGCTCATGCTTCCGTCTCCTTCTTTTTTCTGCTCTTCGGCTCGGTGAAAGGACTGTTGTACACGGCGAGCGCCGCCAGAAGGCAGATCACTCCCACGACCATCAGGCCAAGCCCCGCCAGTTGCCCGGTCATCTTCCATCCGGCGATCACGAGCGCCAGCGCCGCCGCGAACAGCGCCGCGATCAGAACGCCCCGCAGGATCTCATGTTCTTTCCAATATTGCTGCATATGCTCACCTTACCCTTTCAGACCGCCCACGGTCATGCCCTGCGTCAGCTGTCTCTGCACGCAGATATAGAGGATCAGCGTGGGCAGCATGACGAGCACGAGGCCCGCGTACATGGTTCCGTACTGCGCCGCCGACTGCTGCGCCTGCATCAGGTTCAGAAGTCCCACCGGAAGGGTCCGGGAGCCTGTGGCCGAACTCATGAGCGTCATGGAGATGATGTACTCGTTCCAGAACGACAGGAAGTTAAACAGGATGATCGTGATGATCGACGGTTTCGCCATCGGAAAAATGATCTTGACCATGGTCGTCCCATAGCCCGCGCCGTCGATGTACGCCGCCTCCTCGTAGTCGTGGGCCAGCGTCGCAAAATATCCCGACAGCAGGTACACCGTAAAGGGCAGCGCCGTGGACGCGTACACCACCGCCAGCACCACCATATTGTTCAGGAGGAACCCTCCTCCGAACATGTTTTTCAGCCACGCGTCCCCGTCCCGGAGCATCAGGAAGATCGGCACGACGATGTAGTTCACATTGATAAAGAGTCCGGCCATGAAGGCCACGTTCAGGATCTTGCGCCCTTTAAACTCCATGCGCGACAGGCAGTAGGCCGCCGGAAGCGCGATCACCAGCAGAAGCGCCAGCGCCAGCGCGGTCACGAACACCGAGTTGAGCATATATTCGCCCATCTTCGCGCCGTTCCAGGCGTCCACAAAGTTCTGCCAGTACACGCCGAGAGGCAGCGCCCACGGATTGCCGTAAAATTCGCTGTTCTGCTTGATGGAGGCCATGAATACCCACGCCACCGGGACGATGATCGTCACCGCCAGCAGGATCAGCACAAGATAAATAAAAAATTTGTAGAGGCGGTCTCCCGCAGGAGCGCCCTGTCGTTTGCTCTGTTCCATATTCTGTGCGCCTCCTTTCTAAAATTCCAGCGGTTCCCGCTCCGTCGCCCGGTTGACGAGGGCCGACAGCGCAAAGGAAAAGAGGAAAATGACCACGCCGATGGCCATACTGTATCCGTAAAGTCCGGCGTCCTTCTGTCCGTACATATAGCTCAGCGCCACCTCGGAGGCTCCGTTCGGCCCGCCGGAGGTCATGGCCTTGACGAACAGGAACGCCATGTTGATGGTCGAGATGATAAAAAACGTCAGCGTCGTCCGGATATTGGTCCAGATCAGCGGGATCGTGATCTGGAAAAACTGCGTCAGCCGCCCGGCCCCGTCCAGTCCCGCGCTCTCATAGAGGCTCTGGGGCACGCTGGACATGGACGCCATGTACATGACCATATAATATCCCACGGCCTGCCAGATCATCGCCATGATCAGGCTGACCATGACAAGACTCTCTCCCTTCCAGAGGATCGGGTTCGTCATATCCCGGAACAATCCGATGATGCTGTTGAGCATTCCGTTCTCCGGCTTGTAGATCGCGGAAAAGATACCCGCGATGACGACCACCGAGAGGATGTTGGGGATGTAGAACACGACCCGGAAGAAATTCTGTCCCTTGATTTTTTCTCTTGTGAGGATCGCGGCGAAGATCAGCGCAAATCCAAAGGTAAAGATCGTCACGATCACCACAAGGAGGATCATATTCTGCATCGAGCGGATAAAATTGGCGTCCGCAAACAGCTGCCGGAAATTCTGCAGCCCGACAAACGTCTCCGTCGGGGAGTAGGCTCCCCGCTGGAACAAGGACATGCGGAATACATTCAGCGTTGGAAGAATCATAAAGATGAAAAACAGGATCGCGGCCGGTCCCACGCACAGCAGAAGGAAGAGGCTGCGCCCTCTGTTTTTTCTCATAAAATCACCGTTCCTTTCCCGGTCTTTCCTATATCAGGGCGGGGACGGCAGGCAGCCGTCTGCCCGTCGTCCCCGCTCGATCACTCAAAAAACCTTATTTCAGATTTGCACGCATCTGGTCACTGGCCGCCTTGACTCCGTCGATCCAGTCCTGCTCGGTGATGCCGCCCGATACAAGAGAGTTCACCGGATCAAAGAACGATTTGCGGACCTCGATGCCCGGAATCGCGTTGAACGCCGCGAAGTTGCCCATGGCCGCTTTTGCTCCGTTGTCATAGATGGAGTAGAAAAGCTGGTTGTCGCCGGTCAGCGTATCGGAGATCCCGAGCACCGGCTGCACGGCTCCCGCCTCTGCGAAGAGCTGGCAAGCGGTATCGCTGTACAGGAACGAAATGAAGAGCTTCGCAGCATCCTGATTCGTCGCTCCCGCCGGTACCCAGCACTGCTCAAACCAGGTGTAGCTGTACTGATCTCCGCCCTCGGACACTGCCGGAAGAGCCGTCATGCCCCACTCAAAGCCGTCCGCTCTGGGAGCCTCCGCCATCTCGCCCACGATCCACGTTCCGTTGGGCATGAAGATCGCCTTGTTGTCCAGCACCAGCTGCTGGTTCTGGGTGAAGTCCTGATCGTTTGCCTGCGCCGGGGTCACCGGATTCGTGTAGGAAGCAAGCTTCGTCACGATATCAAAGCAGGTCTTGGCCTCCTCGGTATCCCACACGCCCTCTTCATAGTGCGTCGCGGCCTCAAAGAACTCCGGGCCGCCCGCCGAGTACATGAGCGCGTAGAAGAATGCGTCAAAGTAACCGGTGGTCGGGTAGGTGAACAGGGAGATTCCCTCCTCCGCCGCCTTGTCGCCCAGCTCCCACATCTCATCCCATGTGGTGGGAACCGTCCAGCCCTTCTCCTCCAGCAGTCCCGCGTTGTAGAACAGTCCGCAGGGCGAGTAGAACATCGGAGCCAGATAGGTCTTTCCGTCGTTGTACGGGTTGGTCAGGGACGTCTCGGTAAATCCTCCCGCGATCTTGTCGGACACCTTCACGTCCTCCCCCGGGACGGTCATGGAAAGTACGTCCGTAATATCCGCGATCAGATTGTCCTTGATGAACTGCTCGGTCAGTCCGGCCTCGCGTCCGGTGGCCAGATGGACCACGTCCGGATACTCGCCGCCCTGCATGGACGGTCCGATCACGTCCTCGAGATTCTTATCGGTGGTCAGCTGTACCTCGATGCCGGTCTCGGCGGTAAACGCCTCGCAGACCTTCGTCCACATATCGGAGCCGTAAGCGGTCTCGATGGCGGCCACGCTGATGGTTGTTCCCGCGTAGGCTGCATATGGGTCGTCCGCCGAAGCGTCCGTATCCGCCGTCTCCTCCGCGTTTGTCTCCGGAGCGGCCGTATCGCCGGAACCTGTATCCGCGCCGCCTCCGCAGCCTGCCAAAGATGCGGTCACCATTACGCCTGCCAGCATCAGCGCCAGCGCTCTTTTCAGTTTCATAATAATACCCTCCTTTTCTTTCTGGACTCCGTCCGTCTCTCCGGGCGGAACCAGGAACCTGATACTGTTATTATACAGTTTCCACAATTTATTACAATTTAATTGTTGTTGTTCTTTTTATATATGTTGTTGTTTTTTCCTGTTTTGATATTTTTTCACGATATCTCTGTCTGTTTTTAGATGTTTTGCATAGGAGATTCCGGAGAGTATTATAGATTTTTACCAAAAGCCGTATTTTTTTCTTGCAGGCGGCTCTGCAGTGCGATATGATGATATTGTGAAAACACAGTTCTTCTATCGCAATATTTCACCTGTCTGTCCGTCTGACGGAGGGCTTCCGTCCGCAGAGATTCTCTGGAACGGCAACGATGAGAGAGGGGGATTTCTCATGAGCTGTAACCGCTACACCCTGATACCCCAGGAAAACCGGATCGCGCGAAGCAGCGCCAGGATGCTCTATCTGAGCACGTCCAGATACGACGGAGACTGGCACAGCTTTCCTCACACGCACACGTTTGCGGAGCTGTTTTACGTTGTGGGCGGAGCGGGGCTGTTTCAGATCGAAAACGAGACTCACGAGGTCAAACCGGGAGATCTAATCATCGTCAATCCCAACGTAGAGCACACGGAGACCAGTCTGGATTCGCAGCCTCTGGAGTACATCGTGCTGGGCGTGGCGGATCTGGAGCTGTCCGTGGCGGGCGAACAGGAAGGAAAATTCTGCATCGTCAGCTTTCACGAAAGCCAGGAGGACGTTCTTTTCTATCTTCGCCTTATGATCCGGGAGATCGAGGTGAAGGCGCCGGGCTATGAGATCGTCTGTCAGGATCTTCTGGACATCCTTGTCCTGCAGCTCATGCGGCAGACCGATTTTTCCGCCACGCTGACGCCCACCCACCAGAAGGCGGGGCGCACCTGCGCGGCCATCCGCCGTCACATCGACGCTCATTTCAAGGAAGACATCACGCTGGAGGCTCTGGCCGAGATCGCCCATGTGAGCAAATATCATGTGGTGCACAGCTTCACCCGGGAGTACGGCGTCTCCCCCATGAACTACCTGTCCATGCGGCGGATCGAGGAGAGCCGCCAGCTTCTGAAGACTACTGATTACCCCCTGACGCAGATCGCCCACATCTTAGGCTTTTCCTCCGGAAGCTATTTTTCCCAGAGCTTCCGGAAGTCCGAGGGCGTCTCCCCGCTGGAATACCGCAGAGCCCACCGGGTCTCCCAGATGGCCTGACGCGCGGCTTTTCCGGCCTCTCTTCCTGACGCCATGAAAAGAATCCTGCTCCGCAGGATCCGCCGCAGTGCGATCCCGCGGAGCGTCTTTTTGTGCAATAGGAAATTCGGAGGAATTTCCTATTGCATAAAAAAAGGATGCACGCTGTGTGCATCCTTTTTTATGGTGTCTCTTTGATTTGATCTGCTTATTCTGCCTTGTCCGCTCCGTACAGGGTCTTCAGCTTGTTCAGATAGCTGTATCTTGCCTTGTACTCGGCCTCGGATCTGGTGAACAGAGCCTCGGCTCTCTGCGGATTCGCGCGCTTCAGAGCGTTGTAACGGACCTCGCCGTCGAGGAATGCCTGGAAGTCTCCGGTCGGAGCCTTGGAATCCAGAGCAAACGCATCCTTGCCCTGCTCTGCCAGCGCCGGGTTGAAGCGGAAGCAGTGCCAGTAACCAGCCTCGACAGCCAGCTGCTCCTCGGTCTGCGCCTTGCTCATACCCTTCTTGATACCGTGGTTGATACACGGAGCGTAAGCGATGATCAGGGACGGTCCCGGATATGCCTCCGCCTCTGCGATGGCCTTCACGCACTGGTTGAAGTCCGCGCCCATGGAGATCTGCGCCACATAGACGTAGCCGTAGCTCATGGCGATGGAAGCCAGGTCTTTCTTCTTGGTGTCCTTACCGCCTGCAGCGAACTGAGCGATCGCTCCGGTCGGGGTCGCCTTGGAGGACTGTCCGCCGGTGTTGGAGTACACCTCAGTGTCGAATACCATGACGTTGATATCCTTGCCGGAAGCAAGCACATGGTCTACGCCGCCGAATCCGATATCGTAAGCCCATCCGTCTCCTCCGAAGATCCACTGGGACTTCTTGCCGAGGAAATCTTTATCTTTCAGGACTGCCTTGCACTCGTCGCAGCCGCATGCCTCGCAGGCAGCTACCAGCTTGTCCGTAGCGGCTCCGTTGGTCGCGCCCACTCCGTAGGTATCCAGCCACTCCTGGGCGGCTGCCTTAACGTCCTCGCCGCAGCATCCGCAGTCAAGAAGCGCTTCTACCTTCTTCTTCGCGCCCTCGCGGATCGCGTTCTGTGCGAGCAGCATACCGTAACCGAACTCCGCCGCGTCCTCAAACAGGGAGTTGGACCATGCCGGGCCCTGTCCTCTCTGGTTCACCGTGTACGGCGTGGACGGCGAGGAGTTGCCCCAGATCGAGGAGCATCCGGTCGCGTTTGCGATATACATTCTGTCACCGAAGAGCTGGGTGATCAGTTTTGCGTAAGGAGTCTCGCCGCAGCCCGCGCATGCGCCTGAGAACTCAAGCAGCGGAGTCTTGAACTGAGATCCCTTTACGGTCGTCTCTTTGAATTTCGCGATGACGTCGGCCTTCTCCGGCAGAGTCACAGCGTAGTCGAAACCGGTCTGGCAGGCGGCATTTGCCTCCATGTTCTCCATCACGAGAGCCTTCGCGCCCTTCTTGCCCGGGCAGACGTTCGCGCAGGAGCCGCATCCGGTACAGTCGTAAGCGGATACCACGATGGCAAACTTCTTGTCCGGCATACCGGTCATGGGCAGCATGCTCATTCCTTCCGGAGCTGCCGCTGCCTCCTCCTCGGTCATGGCAACCGGACGGATCGCAGCGTGCGGGCATACATAGGAACAGCGTGCGCACTGGATACAGTTCTCGGTGTTCCATACCGGGATATTGACGGCGATGCCGCGCTTCTCATATGCGGAGGTACCGGACGGAGTGGTTCCATCCACGTAATCCTTGAACGCGGATACCGGCAGACTGTTGCCCTCCTGTGCAGACACCTTGGACTGGATGTTGTTGACGAAGTCGACGGCATCCTTTCTTCCGCTCTCTGCGTGGGTCATGACAAGGCCCTCGTCCGCCGCGTTCTTCCAGCTCTCCGGAACCTGGATCTCCACGACCTGCTTCGCGCCCTGATCGATGGCAGCCCAGTTCTTTGCTACGACGTCGTCGCCCTTGCGTCCGTAGGTCGCCTTCGCGGCAGCCTTCATCAGGTCGATGGCCTGCTCCTCCGGAATGATGGCGGCCAGCTTGAAGAATGCGGACTGAAGGATCGTGTTGATACGGGTCGGGCCCATGCCGGTCTCGATACCGATCTTCACGCCGTCGATCACGTAGAATTTAATGTTGTGGTTTGCGATAAATGCTTTCACCTGGCCCGGAAGGTGCTTCTCGAGTCCTTCCATATCCCACGGACAGTTCAGAAGGAACGTACCGCCGTCTACCAGCTCCTGCACCATGTTGTATTTGTTCACATAGGACGGATTGTGACATGCCACGAAATTCGCCTTGTGGATCAGATACGTGGATTTGATCGGCTTCTTTCCGAAACGAAGGTGGGACATGGTCACACCGCCGGATTTCTTGGAGTCGTAATCAAAGTATGCCTGCGCGTACATATCGGTGTTGTCGCCGATGATCTTGATAGAGTTTTTGTTGGCTCCGACCGTACCATCCGCTCCGAGTCCCCAGAACTTGCAGTTGATCGTTCCCTCCGGAGTGGTCACCAGCGGAGCGCCGGTCTCCAGAGACAAGTTGGTCACGTCGTCCACGATACCGATCGTGAATTTCGCCTTGTCGGTGTTGTTGTATACAGCCACGATCTGCGCCGGGGTCGTATCCTTGGAGCCCAGTCCGTAACGTCCGGTAAAGATCGGAAGATCATGGAACTTGGTTCCCTTGAGGGCCGCCACAACGTCAAGATACAGCGGCTCGCCCAGAGCGCCCGGCTCCTTCGTTCTGTCGAGAACGGTGATCAGCTTCACGCTGTCCGGAATGGCCTCTACGAGCGCATCCGCACAGAACGGTCTGTAAAGACGTACCTTTACGACGCCGACCTTCTCGCCTGCGGCCAGAAGATAGTCGATGGTCTCCTCGATGGTATCGCACACGGAACCCATGGCGATGATGACCTTCTCCGCGTCTGCGGCTCCGTAATAGTTGAACAGCTTGTAGTCCGTTCCGATCTTCTCGTTGACCTTGTCCATGTACTCCTGTACGATCGCCGGAAGCGCGTCGTAGTACGGGTTACAGGCCTCGCGCGCCTGGAAGAAGATATCCGGGTTCTGAGCGGATCCTCTCTGGCAGGGATGGTTCGGATTCAGAGCGTCGCGTCTGTACGCGTCGATGGCGTCCATGTCCACCATCTCCTTCAGATCCTCATAATCCCACTGCTCGATCTTCTGGATCTCATGGGAGGTGCGGAATCCGTCGAAGAAGTTGATGAACGGAAGGCGTCCCTTGATGGCTGCGCAGTGCGCCACCGGAGTCAGGTCCATGACCTCCTGTACGCTGGACTCGCAGAGCATGGCGGCTCCGGTCTGGCGACAGGCATAAACATCGGAGTGATCTCCGAAGATAGACAGCGCATGGCTTGCCAGTGCACGTGCGGATACGTTGAACACTCCCGGAAGTCTCTCGCCTGCCACCTTGTACAGGTTCGGGATCATCAGAAGAAGTCCCTGAGAAGCGGTGAAGGTGGTGGTCAGCGCGCCGGCTGCCAGCGATCCGTGCACAGCTCCCGCTGCGCCCGCCTCAGACTGCATCTCGGTCACCTGTACGGTCTGTCCGAAAATGTTCGTCCTTCCCTGCGTTGCCCACTCGTCCGTTGCCTCTGCCATGACAGACGACGGGGTGATCGGATAGATCGCAGCTACGTCAGAGTACGCATAGGATACGTGCGCGGCTGCATGATTTCCATCCATGGTTTTCATTTTTCTGGCCATTTTGTTTGTTCCTCCTTATCAGACTCAATAAGATCCTTTATTTTTACAAAAATAGCTCTTATCATACGGATTCATTCTAGCATAAATAGAAGAAATTGTCCATTTCTCCCCATGATTTTTTCACGAATATGGCAAAAAAAATCATGGCTGGATCGTTACTATAAGTCTTCCAGGTTTTCCTTCAGCTTGTTCATAAAACCTTTTTTCTTCGGCTTCGGGCTCTCGGCCTTCTGATTCAGGGAATTTCCGCTCTCCCGGTCGTATTCCTTCAAAGCCTCCTTCGCCCCGTGGCTTAAGCTCGTGGGAACCTGCACGACCAGCGTCACATAGTGGTCGCCCCGCACGCTCTTGTTGCGCAGGGACGGCATTCCTTTGCCTCTGAGCCGCACGCGCGTGTCGGTCTGCGTTCCGGCCTTCACATCGTACTCCACCTCTCCGTCCACGGTCTTGATGCGGATCGTTCCGCCCAGCGCCGCCACCGGGAAGCTGATGGGGACGGTGGAGAAAATGTCCACGTCCTGCCGCTGGAAGATCGGGTGACGGCTCACCTGTACCTCCACCAGAAGGTCGCCTCTTGGCCCTCCGTTCGTGCCCGGCTCTCCCTTTCCGCGGATCCGGATGCTCTGGCCGCTGTCGATTCCCGCCGGGATCGTGACGGAGATCTTCTTTTTATTGGAGATGTAGCCCATGCCGTAGCAGTCCGGGCATTTTTCCTTGACGATCTTGCCTGTGCCTCCGCAGTCCGGACACGGGCGCACGTTCTGCACCATGCCGAACAGAGACTGCTGCGTGTACACCACCTGTCCTTTGCCTCCGCACTTGGGGCAGGTCTGAGGCGTGGTCCCAGGCTTCGCTCCGGTGCCGTGGCAGCTTTCGCACTCGTCCTTCAGCGTCAGCTCCAGCTCCTTCTCGCAGCCGGTCACGGCCTCCTCGAAGGTGATCCGCACGCCGGCCCGCAGGTCGGCTCCTCTCATGGGGCCGTTCCCCGCTCTGCGGCTGCGCCCGCCTCCGAAGATGTCCCCGAAAATATCCCCGAAAATGTCGCCCATATCGGCTCCGCTGAAATCGAATCCGCCGAAGCCTCCGGCTCCTCCGCCGCCCTGCTCAAACGCGGCGTGGCCGAACTGGTCGTATTTCTTTCTCTTGTCCGCGTCGCTTAATACGGCGTAGGCCTCCGACGCCTCCTTGAATTTTTTCTCCGCCTCCTGGTCCCCCGGGTTCATGTCCGGATGGTATTTTTTCGCAAGCTTCCGGTACGCGCTCTTGATGGCCGCCTCGTCCGCTCCCCGGTCCACTCCCAGAACCTCGTAGTAATCTCTCTTCGTCTCTGCCATACTTTGTTTTCCTCTCGAAATATCTGCCGCGGGATCCGCCGCTTCACACACGAACACCCACGGACGGCCCGGCGCCGAAGCGCCCTTTTGCCCGCCCGCGGGTTTCGCGCGGCTGCCTGTTCTCGCAGCTTACATTCTTTCAGTCTCTATGGCAGATCTACTGCCATTCTCCGCATCGGCATTTCTCATGCAGACTGTATTTTATACTTCTCTGTAATCTCCGTCAACTACGTCGTCCGCAGCGCCTGCGTCTCCGGCAGCGCCCGCTCCCATGTCGGGGCCTGCTCCCTGCTGCGCGCCCTGCGCCTGCTCGTACATCTTCTGGAACAGCTTCTGGGCCGCGTTCATGAGCTCCTCTTTTCCGGACTTCAGCGCGTCGATATCGGAGTCGGAGATGTCGGTCTGGTTCGCGGTTCTCTCCACGACTGCCTTCAGGGATGCGATCTTCTCCTCCACAGCCGCCTTCTCGGAAGCGTCAAGGTTCGCTCCTGCCTCCTCCAGCGCCTTCTCGGTCTGGAAGATCATGGCGTCCGCGTCGTTTCTCGCGTCGATGGCCTCTTTTCTCTTCTTATCCTGCGCCTCGAACTCCGCCGCCTCTTTTACGGCCTTGTCGATGTCGGACTCGGACATGTTGGAGCCTGCGGTGATCGTGATGTGCTGCTCCTTGCCGGTGCCCAGATCCTTGGCGGATACGTTTACGATGCCGTTGGCGTCGATGTCGAAGGTCACCTCGATCTGCGGCACGCCTCTTCTTGCGGGCGGGATTCCGTCGAGACGGAACTGACCTAACGACTTGTTGTCCTTCGCGAACTGTCTCTCACCCTGTACGACGTTGATGTCCACAGCAGTCTGGTTGTCTGCCGCCGTAGAAAAGATCTGGCTCTTCTTCGTCGGGATCGTGGTGTTTCTCTCGATCAGACGGGTCGCGATGCCTCCCATGGTCTCGATGGACAGGGACAGCGGCGTGACGTCCAGAAGAAGGATGTCGCCTGCGCCTGCGTCTCCGGCCAGCTTTCCGCCCTGGATGGAGGCTCCGATAGCCACGCACTCATCCGGGTTCAGCGTCTTGCTGGGCTCATGTCCGGTCAACTGCTTTACTTTATCCTGTACGGCCGGCACACGGGTGGAACCGCCTACCAGAAGGACCTTTCCGAGCTCGGACGGGCTGATGCCGGCGTCGCGGAGAGCCGCCTGCACCGGATTCGCGGTGCGCTCCACCAGATCGTGGGTCAGCTCGTCGAACTTCGCTCTGGTCAGGTTCATGTCAAAGTGCAGCGGGCCGTCGGCGTTCATGCTGATGAACGGCAGGTTGATGTTGGTGGTCGTCGCGGTGGAAAGCTCCTTCTTTGCTTTCTCGGCCGCCTCCTTCAGTCTCTGAAGAGCCATCTTGTCTTTTCCAAGATCCACGCCGTTGGCTTTTCTGAACTCGTCGATCATCCAGTCGGTGATCTTCTGGTCGAAATCGTCGCCGCCCAGACGGTTGTCTCCGGCCGTAGCCAGCACCTCGATGACGCCGTCGCCGATCTCGATGATGGATACGTCGAACGTACCGCCGCCAAGGTCGTACACCATGATCTTCTGCTCTTTTTCGTTGTCAAGGCCGTATGCCAGCGCCGCGGCGGTCGGCTCGTTGATGATACGCTTTACGTCCAGTCCCGCGATCTTGCCCGCGTCCTTGGTCGCCTGTCTCTGGGCGTCGTTGAAGTACGCCGGTACGGTGATGACCGCCTCGGTCACCTTCTCGCCCAGATAGTTCTCGGCGTCGGCCTTCAGCTTCTGAAGGATCATGGCCGAGATCTCCTGCGGAGAGTATTTCTTGTCGTCGATGGTCACCTTATAGTCGGTTCCCATATGTCTCTTGATGGAGGAGATGGTCTTCTCCGCGTTGGTCACTGCCTGACGCTTTGCCGGCTCTCCTACCAGACGCTCGCCGGTCTTCGTGAATGCCACGATGGACGGCGTGGTTCGCGCTCCTTCCGTGTTCGCGATCACGGTGGGTTTTCCTCCCTCCATGACGGCTACGCAAGAGTTGGTCGTTCCTAAGTCAATACCGATAATTTTGCTCATTTTATTTTCCTCCTACATGATGTCTGTTTTGTTCTTGTTTGTGTTGGCCGGGGTCGCTTCGACGCGTGGCATCTGCGCCTTCCGGTGACTCCGCGGTGCGGCTCACTCGTCTCCGCTTCGCTCCGACTCGTGCGCGGGCTTTCGCCC
>JAUNHB010000019.1:21588-37442 GCA_030524125.1 Eubacteriales bacterium
TATGTGAAAGGCTGTAAGCTGCCCCGCTTTCGTGCGAGCACGACGCGTGGCATCTGTGCCTCCCGGTGACTCCGCGGTGCGGCTCACTCGTCTTCGCTTCGCTCCGACTCGTGCGCGGGCTTTCGCCCTATGTGAAAGGCTGTAAGCTGCCCCGCTTTCGTGCGAGCACGACGCGTGGCATCTTCCATCCTTTCACGCACCGCTCATTGCTGGCGCGTCAGTTTGCGACTTTGACCATGCTGTGACGCAGGACTGCGTCTTTATATTTATAACCCTTCTGGAATTCTTCTGCGACGATGTTCTCGCCCAGCTCCTCGTCCTCCGCGTGCATGACTGCGTTGTGAAGGTTCGGATCGAACTCCTGGCCCACCGCTTCGATGGGGGTTACGCCCAGATCTGTCAGGACTGTCACCAGCTGCTTGTAGATCATCTCCATACCGCTGGCCACCGGCCCTCCCTGCTCTTCCTCCGGAATGCTTTTCAGTCCTCTCTCGAAATTGTCGAGCACCGGAAGGATCTTCTCGATCACATCCCTTGCCCCGACCGTGTACATCTGTGTCTTTTCCTTTTCGGTCCGGTTCCGGAAGTTCTCGAACTCGGCAAGCTGGCGCTTCAGTTTATCCGTCAGCTCCGCGATCTGCTCATCCTTTTTGTCTTTCTTTTCCTTCTTCTTTCCAAAGAAGCCCTTTTTCTCGCCCTCGCCTCCGGACGTTTCCTCCGGCTGCTCCCCGGACGGGGTTTCCTCCGGGCTGGCTCCGGCTTCCTCCGCCGTCTCCTCCGCGGGCGTCTCCTGCTCCGGCTGAAGCTCTGTCTCCTGCTCCAGTTCCATCTCTTTTCTCTCTTCCACTTCCGTTCCGCCTTTCTATTTGTGGAACACGTCGTCCAGCTGATCCATCAGCGTTTTCAGCGTGCTCATTACATTTTCATAATCCATTCGCTTCGGTCCGATGATCCCCACCGTCCCCTGCAGCCCGTTTCCAAGCTCGTAGGTGGCCGTCACCACGCTGCAGTCCTTCATGCTCTGTACCGGAGATTCGCTTCCGATATATACCTGGATGCCTCGCTCCTCGTTGTTCAGAGTCTCATTGACCAGATCCACCAGATTCTGCTTTTCCTCCAGCGTCTGGATGATCTCGCTGGCCTTTCCGTTCTCGCTCAGCTCGGGATACCGGAAAATATTGGTGGCGCCGCCGGTGTAGATCTCCATCCCCTCCTCGGAGTGGATCGCCTCGGCCACCGCGTCCACCACGTCGCTGATAATGTTACTGTGGATCCCGGCCTGCTCTTTCATACTGGAAATCATCTGCAAATTGATCTCTTCAATGGTCCTGCCGTTCAGCATCGTGTTCAGCAGGATGTTGAGCTTCAGGATGCTCTCCTCCGTCAGCTCCTCGCAGATCGGGATCAGCTTGTTGCGGATCACATTGCCCTCGGCTACGATCACCGCCAGGATCTGTCCTTCGTCCACCTTGGAAAGCTGGATGAATTTCAGCTTGTTCCTGTGATACTGCGGCGTGGACACCATCGTGGCGTAGTTGGTGTTGCTGGCAAGCACCTTGACCACCTGCTTGAGCACCTTCTCCAGCCGGTCTGTCCTCTGGAACATCAGCTCCTTTAAGTCCATGACCTCCCGGTCCTTCTCCTGCATCAGATAATCCACATACAGCCGATAGCCTTTGTCCGACGGGATCCTTCCCGCCGAAGTGTGGGGCTGGACGATGTATCCCATCTCCTCCAGATCCGACATTTCGTTGCGGATGGTGGCGGAGGAAAGCTTTAAGTCCGAATACTTCGATATGGTACGGGACCCGACCGGCTCTCCGGTCTCCATGTAATTCTGAATGATCGCATGAAGGATCTTTTTCTTTCTGTCATCCAGTTCCATGGGCCTCGCCCTCCTTTCTCCGCCTGTTAGCACTCAGTAAATGAGAGTGCTAACATTTCCTGTAATTTAAGATAGCACCACCCACCCTCTTTGTCAAGCATATTTTTTGAAATTATAATAGTTCAGCCAGCCGGGAGCAGCGGGACAAAATCGTGCTCGCACGAATTTTGGCCTGTTGCTTCCGGCTGAGGGAGCGCCGGATCATGAGCAAAGATAGCCGCATAAGCGGCGGGGAGCGCGTCAGCGCGGCTCCTCGAATGGCGCGGGCTGAACTGCCGCAAAGAGGCGACGACTGCGCATGGGGACGGAGGGCTGTAAATATTCAGGCCAGTCTCAAACACTTGCTGCTTGAGGCTGGCCTGAACAGTAACTCTTTTTTATCTCGTCTTTAAAAACTCATATTCTCTGGCGGCCTCCTGATCGTCCGGATAGCTCTCCAGATAGCTCTCCATCTTGAGCTTCGCCGTCTCAAAATCCGCCCTCTGTTCATAGACCGCGATCTCCCCGGACAGCAGCTCCTGCAGGTTTCCCTGATCGCCCAGAGCGATGCCCGCCTCCAGCGTCTCCAGCGCGCCGTCGTAGTCGCCCTGCCGCGCCTGATAGGAGGCCACCTTCACATAAGCCTCCTGATGGCCGGCATTCTCTCCGGCCAGATAGCTCTGGTAAAGCGTTACGGCGTAGTCCTGATTTCCCGTATCCCAGTAGAGCTCCGCCTGCCAGTAGAGACCTTCCTGATCGCCGTCCTCCGCCGCCTGCTCCAGATATTCCTTGGCCGCCGTGTAGTCCTCCATATAATAAGAAAGTCTTCCTCTCATGACAGAGTCCTTCTTTGAGGTGCGGTCCATGGCCGCGGAGAAATCCGCTCTGGCCGACTCCTGATCTCCGGCCTCCCGGTACAGGATCCCTCGGGTCAGATAGAGCTCCGCGCTCTTTTTCAGATCAAGCACCGCGCTGCACGTATCGATGGCCTCCTGCACATTGCCCTGACGGTACAGGGCCGCCGCCTTGTAGGAAGCAATGTCCAGCTCCAGCGCTCCGACCTTCATATCCGCCAGCCCCAGCGCTTCGTCGTAGGCCGCCACCGCCGCCTCGTAGTCTCCCGCCAGCGCGGACTCCATTCCCTGCGCCCGAAGCGCCAGCTGCTGCTCTCTCACCGCTCCCTTAGAGCCGCAGCCGCACAGCAGACATGCGCACAGCGCCGGGAGTATCCATGCTCTCTTTGTTCTCATTCCTCTGCCCCCTGCCAGAAAGCCCGGTTCATGGTGCAGCGCATCACGATCCCACCGGGCAGACTCCGGTATCTCTGTCCCAGCCTGTACCCCAGAAACTTGCCCGCGCTCTGGGATACGACCTGCAGGATCAGCCACGGTTTCCCGATCCGGACGCAGTGCTCCATGCTCCGCTTCACCAGACGGATCCCCTCCGACTCGGAGCGGATCCCCCCGAAGATCTCCGGATGCATGGCCTGCGACACCGCCAGGTCAAAATTCCTGTGAAACTGCTGCAGCGCCGAATAATTGTGGGAGTGGATCACCTGCGCCTGCGCGCAGTAAGCGATCCGCCCGCCCGCCTGCACGATCGTCCCCGCGAAGATCATGTCCTCGTTGAAGATCGTCCGCTTCGCAAAGCCTCCCAGTTCCTCATATTTGTCCCGTCTCCACGCCGCGCACACGTTGGAGCAGAAAAACGTCTTGATCCCCAGCCTCGGCAGATCCTCCGCTCCTTTGACGGCGCTCTGCTCCGGATAGTTGAAGCTCCTCGTAAAGCGCTCCACCTCCCGGCAGTCGGGCGCGGGGAGCTGTCTTGCGTAGGCCGCCCACACGCGCCCGTCACCAAAGGGCTTCGCCAGCTCCTCCAGCAGCCGGTCGTCCGCCGGCATGGCGTCCTGCGTCATACACACCACCAAATCGGCGTCCGACATGCGGATTCCTCTGTCTCTCGTCCCTCCATGGTCGAACTGCGCCTTCTTTAAGTGGTGCACCTCCGTATTTCGCCGTCCCTCCAGAAGCTTCTCCGGAAAATACTGTTCTTCCGTATTCATCAGGATGATCCGGCCCGCCGGCAGGCTCTGCCTCTCCAGCCGGTCCAGCAGCTCCGCAAGTCTCCCGTCCGGCCGATAGACCGGTATCAGTACATCCACTTTCATACTCTTACTCCACTGTCACAGATTTCGCAAGATTCCGCGGCTTATCCACGTCGCAGCCCTTGCCGATCGCCACATAGTAGCTGAAGATCTGCAGCGGGATCACCGCCAGCGAATTGGTAAAGTACGGATTCGTCTTCGGGATATAGATCACATAATCCGACGCCTTCTCGATCTCCGTATTTCCCACGTTGGTCACGGCCAGCACAAACGCTCCTCTGGTCTGCACCTCGACGATGTTGCTGATCATCTTCTTGTACAGATCCTCCTGCGTCAGGAGCGCCGTCACCAGCGTCCCCTCCTCGATCAGCGAGATCGTCCCGTGCTTCAGCTCTCCCGCCGCGTACGCTTCCGAGTGGATGTAGGAGATCTCCTTCAGCTTGAGCGATCCTTCCAGCGAGATAGCGTAGTCGATCCCTCTTCCGATGAAGAAGATCTCTCTGGCCGCCACATACCGGTTGGCAAAGCGCTGGATCCGCTCTTTGTTTGCCAGAAGCATCTCGATCTGCTCCGGGAGCCTTTGCAGCTCCTTGATGAGATTCCCGGCCTCCGCCTCGGACAGCTTCCCGCGGTCCTGCGCAAACCGGATCGCCAGAAGGTAGAACGCGATGAGCTGCGTGCTGTACGCCTTGGTAGTAGCCACGGCGATCTCCGGCCCGGCCCACGTGTACATGACGTGATCCGCCTCTCTTGCGATGGAGCTTCCCACCACGTTGACGATGCCCAGCACCCGCACGCCCGGATGCTTCTTCGCCTCCCGGAGCGCCGCCAGCGAATCCGCCGTCTCGCCGGACTGACTGACGATGATGACCATGGTCCCTTCGTCCAGAATAGGATTGCGGTACCGGAACTCGCTGGCCAGATCCACCTCCACCGGGATCCGGGCCAGCCCCTCAAACACATATTTGGCCGTGACGCCCGTGTGGTAGGCGGAGCCGCAGGCCACGACGTAGATCTTGCGGATGGCGGCCACCTCCTCCGGCGTCATGCCCAGCTCCTCGATGACGATCCGTCCGTCCTTGATCCTCGGGTTCAGCGTATCCCGGACCGCCTTCGGCTGCTCGTTGATCTCCTTGAGCATAAAATGCTCGTATCCGCCCTTCTCCGCCGCGTTCACATCCCACTCGATCCGGGTGGATTCCTTCTGGATCTCTTCCTTGTCGATATTGAAAAACGCAATGTTTTCCTTCTCCAGTCTCACGATCTCCTCGTTCTGGATAAAGAAGACGTCTCTCGTATACTTGAGCACCGCCGGCACGTCGGACGCGATGATGCTGCCGTGGGCGCATTTCCCGACGATCAGCGGACTGTCCTTGCGGACCGCATACATTTCCTCCGGATGGTCCTTGAACAGGATGCCGAGCGCGTAGGAGCCCTCCACTCTCTGCATGACCTTTACGATGGCCTCCATCGGGTCGCCCTGATAATAGTAGTCCAGCAGGTGCGCGACGACCTCCGTGTCTGTCTGGGAGACGAACTGGTAGCCTCTGGTCTCCAGAAGCTTTTTCAGCTTGAGGTAATTCTCGATGATGCCGTTGTGCACCACCACGATGGATTCGTCCTTATTGAAATGCGGATGGGCGTTGGTGTCGCTCGGCATCCCGTGGGTGGCCCAGCGGGTGTGCCCGATCCCCGCGCAGCCCGGCAGCATGGCCCCTCCGTGGGACAGCTCGCTTAGCACCTTCAGCCGTCCAGTGGCCTTCATGACCCGGATATCGGTCCCGTCGTAGACGGCCAGCCCCGCCGAGTCGTACCCTCTGTACTCCAGTTTTTCCAGCCCGTCCAGCAGGATCGGCGCCGCCTGCTCATTTCCAATGTATCCAACGATTCCACACATATCTCGTCCTCCAGTCTGTCGTTTCTCGAAGTTTGGCTATGCAGCGCATAAGGGAGCGGCCCGCGCCGCATTTCCTGCGCGCGGACGGTTCCCGTGGAAGAAACAAAGCGAGGTAAGTCCACTGCGCACTCCCTCGCTTTGCAATCTCTCCGGTCTTTAATATCCGGTCGTTTTTGTGATCTGATCCGAAATCTCCTGTACCTCCGACGACGGCTGATAATCATAATTCTCGTAGAGGAACTCATGGAGCTGGCGCACGTTCTCCGCCAGGTTCACCGGGATGACGCAGGAGCCTCTGCCCGTGATCGTCCCCGTCTCTCTGTCAAACGGGAATCCCGTCGTATCGACAATATCGTAGGTGATCATCTGCGGCGCCATCTGAAGAAGCTCCGCGTTGGTATAGCTCGTGGCGATCTTCGGGAACACGGCGTTGATGATCTCGTTGATCTGGGTGATGTCCATGGCCTTGGCCTTGCGGACGATCTCCTGAATGACCTCTCTCTGACGCTCCGTACGCTTGAAGTCGTCTCCCGCCGTATAGCGGATCCGGCAGTAGGAGGTGGCCTGCACGCCGTCCAGCGTCTGCAGTCCGGTCTGGGTCAGCTTCGTGGTCTTTACGCCCGTCACCTCGGAAGTCTCCTCCGTATAGTTGTTCAGGTGCTCGATCTCGGTCTCGTCCACGTCGATCTCCACGCCGCCCAGCAGGTCGATGGTATCCGTCAGAGCTGTAAAGTCCACGCTCAGATAGCCGTCGATATCCAGATCCAGATTCTTGTTCAGCATCTTGATGGCCTGATCCGGTCCTCCGGTGGAATACGCGGAGTTTGCCTTGTTGTACTTGCCGGTCGTCATATCCAGATAGGTGTCGCGGTAGACGGACGCCAGACGCACCTCTCCGCTGTCATTGTTGATGCTGGCGATAATGATCGTATCGCTTCGGTTTCCTTTGCCCAGCTGGCCGGACTGTCTCGTGTCCAGGCCGAACAGCGCTACGGTCGTATATCCGGACATGGTCGCCACCGTGTCCTCCTGAATGCCCTCGTTCACCGAGCTTCCGTCGTCGCTCATCTCGGGCCGCTGGATCTTGTCAAGCTGCCGCACCAGATAGAATCCAAGCAGAAGCACCAGAAGTCCCAGCACCTCCAGTCCAATGATCAGACCTCTCTTTTTCTTCTTCGCCGCCTTCCTGCCGCTGCGCTTTCTGGACGCCGCGGGCTTTGCGGATCCCGAAGCGCTTCTGCCGGAGGCGCTTTTCTTCGAATTTGGTTTCTTCATCGTTTCTTTTGCCATGATTCATCCTTTCTACGCCTGTTAATAAGCATTCTTATTTACAAAGCCTTTGAAGAACGTCAGGAACAGGATCTTGATATCCAGCCCGATCGTCCAGTTCTCAATGTAATACAGGTCGTATTCAATTCGTTTTTTGATCGATGTATCCCCGCGGAATCCGTTCACCTGCGCCCACCCGGTCAGCCCCGGACGAACCTGGTGCTTTACCATGTAGCGCGGGATCTCCTCACGGAATTTCTCCACGAAAAACGGGCGTTCCGGCCGCGGCCCCACAAGGCTCATGTCGCCCCGCAGGATATTGAACAGCTGCGGGAGCTCGTCGATGCTCGTCTTCCGGATCACGCGCCCCACCTTTGTCACGCGGGGGTCGTCCCGGATCGTCCACGCCCGCTTTTCTGCTCTGGCGGACTGCACCTCCATCGAACGGAACTTATACATCTGAAAAGTCTGGTTATGGAGGCCTACGCGCTCCTGCTTGTATATGAGCGGCCCTTTGGAGGTTGTCTTTACCAAAATGGCCGTAACCAGCATGATCGGTGAAAAAATAATAATGGCGGCGACGGAGCCTGCGATGTCCATCGCCCTTTTGCAGACCATGTTGAAGGTGTTCGTCAGCGGCACATGCCGGATATTGACGACCGGAAGTCCCAGCAGATCCTCCGTGTACGGTCTGGTCGGTATAATATCATTATAATCCGGAACGAATTTTGTATGCACGCCGGATTTCTCGCAGATGGCTACGATACGCTTTAATTTATAGTATTCCCGGAGGGCCAGCGTCAGGGCGATCTCGTCCAGCCGGTTTTCGGCCAGGATCCCTTCCAGCTCCTCCGTCGGTCCCAGCACGGCGATCCCGCGGTAGGTGTAGCCGACCTCCTTGTTGTCGTCCAGGATCCCGCTGACCTTGTAGCCCCACTGGGGATTGGCGATGATCCGGTCGATGAACTCCTCCGCCGCGCTGCTGTATCCCACGAAGATCAGATGGCGGAGGTTGAAGCCGCTCCTGCGGATCTTGCGCAGCATGGCGCGGATCAGGTTGCGGACGCCGATCTCCAGGATCACATTGATCACGCAGAAATACGCCAGCATCCACCGGGAATAATACTCGATGGCCTCGATCACGTCCCGGAGCGGAAAGAACGCTGCCATGACGATCAGAAGGCCGACCATATTGGCCTTGATGATATTGCTTCCTTCCAGCCTGCGCCCCTGCACCCGCTTGGACGTGTACAGATTGAAGGCCAGATACAGCATCAGATACAGCGGCACGATCGGGATCAGCGCCACACAATACTGGCTGAACGACAGTCCCCGCGGATCGCGCAGGATCAAAAACTTAAACACCCACGCCAGCGCATAGGAAATACATATGACGGCCGCGTCGATCACCACATGAAGGCGATTGAAATACCGCTGATTATCCTTGATCAAGTGTCCTCATCCTTTTTCCTCTGATGCCTCCCCTGCCGGGCAGGAAAAGCAGGATATTTTTCCAGAGCTCCAGCTGGATCCCCGCGTAAGCGGGCAGACGCTTCCAGACGAACCTCACTCGCCGGTCCGGATAGTCTCTGCACAGGCGAAGCCCCCGCAGGAGCCCCTCCCGGTAATCCTTCCCGAACCCTTTCCCCGCAAAGAACAGATATTTGACCGCGAAGCCCGCCAGCAAAAGCGGCAGGTTCAGCAGGATCTGAGCCGGGGGCATGTTTTTATAGATCATATAAAGATTGTTTCCCGCCGAATGCAGCACCTTAAACCGGTTGTAGCGGGACCCGCTGGTGGCGCTTCCCACATGGAGCACCTGCGCCTCCGGCGCATACCAGTTGTACCAGCCGTGGATCCTTGCCCTCCATCCGAGGTCCATATCCTCCAGATACGCGAAATGGGCTTCGTCAAAGCCGCCCAGCCGCCGTACCTCCTCCGTGCGGTAGATGGCCGCCCCGGCGCAGGCGGAAAAGATCCGTCCCCCCGACGCGTACCGCTCCTTAGGCTTTCCTTTTCCCCGGGCGACGCCCCATCCGAGCGCACAGTAAAAATCTCCCGCGCTGTCCAGACGCTCCCTCTCCCTGTACTGCAGCATCCGCGCAGCGCAGGAGAACCGTCTTTCGTCCTTCCGGATGGCCTCCACAAGCCCGGCCGCAAAGCCGGGAAGCACTTCGGTGTCGTTGTTCAGTAATATGACATACGGGCTTCTGGCCCGGCTGATACCTTCGTTGACCGCCCTGCAAAATCCGTAGTTCCGATCCAGACAGACCAGAATGCAGGCGGGGTAATGCTCTTCTATAAACTGCCGGCTCCCGTCGGTGGAACCGTTATCCACCACGATGATCTCCATCCGGACATCCGTCTGTCCGGAGACCGAGCGCAGGCAGGCATCCAGATATGCGATCCCGTTATAGTTGGGGATCACGATTGCTACGTCTGCCATGCATGTCCTCTCTCTAAGGAATTTGCCGTATGCGGTAATCGCTGCTCTCCAGAGACAGGTTGCAGTTGTAAAATCTGTCCGGCGTCTGAAGGGCGTCCTTCCATTTTTTCTCAAATGCAGGCGCGGCCTTCACGGTCCGTCTCCTGCGGGCGCTTTCGCCCCCTGTCACCAGCACGATCCCCGGATCGTACCGGTTGCGGCGTCCCAGCCCCTCCAACTTCAGGCAGAGGTCCACGTCCTTGAACCGGTCCTCCACATCCTCGGAGAAGCCTCCCGCTTCCAGAAAGTCCTTCCGGGACACCATCATGGCCTTTCCGGACACTGCATGGAAGTTCTGCTGGAGCACGGCCTTGTGGAAATATCCGCTGTAGCCGAACCGCAGTCCCGCAAACGCGTCTCCCGCCTGACCGGCAAGCCCCAGTACCTTCGCCCCGGCGACGAGCCTTCCGCCGCTGTCATACACGCGGCCGCCGACCGCCCCCGTTCCCGGGCGCTGCGCGTTTCCGAGGAAGGTTTCCAGAAATCCCCTGGACACACGCTCTGTGCGCGCATCCATAAACAACAGATAGTCGCTGTCAAGCTTCTCCGCCAATCTGGAAAATGTTACAAAATTATTACGCGCACTTATACAATATACTACTTTTATCGGTATTTGTCTATGTTCTTTTATAAAATTCAGAATTAATTTATTTTTTTCGGGGCCGCTCCAGAGCGCCAGAATCTCAAAATCCGCATACGTCCGGTGGCGTCCCATCGCCCTCACGAACCGCCTGAGCACCGCCAGAGAGGACAGCTCCAACAGCACGATGCTGACCCTCGGCCGTCCGGATACCCGGTAGGACACCCGGTAAAATCCCGGATTGTCCATGGATTCCACCGTCGCCTCCTCCCCCGTCCGCTCCAGATGGCTCTCCACCGCCCGGCGTCCCGCCTCATAGGCGTAGGCCTTGCTCTCCGGATTGGCCGCCGTGGACGCGGTGTGGCATCTCCAGTGGTAAAGGATCTGCGGAATATGGCCGATCTCCTTCGCCCGCTCGCTGGCCCGCAGGATGAAATCATAATCCTGCGCCCCGTCGAACTCCTCCCGGTAGGCTCCCGTCTCCCGGGCAAGCCGCCTGCTCACCACGAGAAAATGACAGATATAATTGTTGCTCCGCAGCAGATCCTCGTTGAAATCCGGCTTAAAATGCGGCTGGAAGAAGGTCTGGGAGTCGAACGTCACCTTGTCCTCGTCCGTGTAGAGCAGCTCGGTATCCGGATGCGCCTCCAGCCACCGCGCGATCTCAAAGAGCGCGTGCTCCTCCAGAAAATCGTCGTGATCCAGAAGAGCCACATAGTCCCCCGACGCCATGGCGACGGCCGCGTTGGTGTTGCCCGCGATCCCCAGATTATGGGGAAGCTTCTGATAGCGCACCCTCGCGTCGCGCTCCGCATATCCGGTCAGGATCCTTTCGGCGGAGTCGTCGTCGCCGCTTCCGTCAGCCAGACAGAGCTCCAGATTGGAGTACGTCTGATGAAGGACCGATTCCACCATCTCCCGCAAAAACGCCTCAGGTGTGCGGTAGACCGGGACCACGACGCTGATCAGCGGAGCCCTCTGGAACACATGCTCCCGCTGAAGCTCCTTCTCTCTCTCCGTCAGCCTGCGGCTCAGCATCCAGCTCTGGTAGCCCCGCTCGAGAGCGTTTCTTCCGATATGCTCTCTGGCCTTGCGGTAGAGTCTGCGCATTCCGTATTCTCTGATGTAATGATACCCGCGCCTGGCGTAGGCCGCGTGCGCGGACAGATCATTCCTGCCCATATCAGAACGTCACTTCGCCGTCGTGGGCGATGAGGGAGGCGCTGATCATGCCGTCCATGGCGGCCACCTCGGATACGAGGCCGCACTCGTCCTTCACACGGAGCTCCACGACCAGATCGAGCCGTCCTTTGGAGAGATTTCTGGACTTCACCTTGTAGGAGCCTGCGTATTTTGCCACGATGGCAAGCACCTCCTTCTCCCCATCCATGACGGAGCTGTTGACCACAAGCATCATGGGAGCCTTGCCCACCGGCAGCATGTCCAGCACGAGGATGAAGACCGTCACCGCCACGGACGTGATGAGCGCCACCTCATAGAGCCCTGCGCCGCAGATGATGCCGATGCTGATGGCCCAGAACAAAAAGACCAGATCCATCGGGTCCTTGATGGCCGTGCGGAAACGGATGATGGAAAGCGCGCCGACCATACCGAGGGAGATCACCAGGTTGGACTGCATGGCCAGGATGATCGCCGCCGTGATCAGCGACATGGCCGCCAGAGAGATGTTGAAGTTTTTGGAATAAAACACCTTTCTCGTCACGAGCCGGTAGATGGCGAAGATGTACAGCGCCAGAAGCGCGGTCACAAACAGAGTCGCCGCGATCTTGCCCGTCGTGATGTCCATGCTGGTGAAGCCTTCTAAAAATGATTTTTTAAATACGTCTTGAAATCCCATCTTATGTAATCTCCTTTTCCCTTTACAAATGATACCGTCTGCACAGATAATATTTTGAGAATGAGGTCCTCTGAAGACCCGGAAGCTGTACGGCCCGATAGACGACGTCCGGCAGATACTCGTCGTATTTCACTTCGAGGATGTGCTGCCCGGACGGAAGGATCGGCCGAAGCGGGATCTGATCTTCCAGAAAAAGATCGATCCGCCCGGACGACCGGATGTTCTGATCCAGCGTGACTCTTACGTTCCCCAGCGGGGAAATGTAAGGCGTCCGGTCGTACTCCACGATCACCTTGGGGCGCATGAGCCTCGTCCGCATGAGCAGGCAGAGCTTCTGCAGCACCGCGGGCGCGTCCTTTCCGATCTCCGGCACAGCTCCCGCCATCAGGCTTAAGCACTGCTCCTTCGTCAGAGGGCAGGACAGCTTCTGCGTCTTCTCCCGGACCTTTTTCTTAAGCTCCAGAGAGATACTGCTGTCGCTGTGGTTGTAGATCCGGATCCGGAATTTTTCTCTCGGATCCGTTCCCGCCTCGTTTTCCATCAGATACCGGTCTTCAAAATCGTCGAAATACAGACTTCTGATATTGTAGATCCCGTCCGGTCCCGCGTGGGGATCGGGCCGGATCAGGCCGGTCAGACGCACCTCTATGGTCTTCAGCTGTCCCAGCGAGGCCAGATACTTGAACTCGTGCCGGAACCGGTTTTCCATAAGGGAGGGATCAAATACTTTTGACTCCATCTTGTCACTCCAATTCTCTGCTTTTATTGTTTCATTGTTGTATCATTTTATCCAAAAAATCCATTCTTTCGCTCAAAAACCGGCGAAGTCCCGCATAATCGCCGTCGTGGCTGCTGTCCGGCCAACGCTGCGCGTCCCGCGAAAACGCCCCGGAATCCTGCACCTGATGGATGCATTCCTCCAAAAGCTCCTCCATGGACTCCTCCGAGAGCACGCCCGCCCGAAGCTCTTCCCAGCGCTCTGCGGCCTTTTCCCGGATGCCGCCTGCATCCAGCGCAAGCAGCCGGTCCGCAAGAGGCCACTCCAGATAGTCCGAAGCCCGCTCCGGCGCGTTCGTCACATAGAGCTGCTCTCTGTCGTCCACATAGATGTTTCCCCAGCTCAGGTCCATGTCCCACGGCACCAGATAGAGACGGTATCCCGCCTGCGTTTTCTTAAACGCGAAGAACATATTTTTATAGATATTGTCTTCCCCGTAGAGCATCTGCAGATACAGCCAGATGTCCGTCATATTGTCCATGTCGAGAAGCTGCGCGGCCTGCTGCGCAAACGTGTCGTCGTCCTGCTCGGTCATCTCGATGAAGCTTCGCAGGCACTCCCAGTCCGCGGCCGTCCCGCTGCCGGATTTCCCTTTGATCTCCATTCCCAGCACCGTCAGATAGTCCTCCGGCTTCGCCCCATCGAACAGCTCCGTGGACAGCTCCCGGCCATAGGTGCGCTTGTACAGGTACTCCTCGTCCGTAATGCCAAGCTGGCTGCTGTCGATGGGCTCCATGACGCCGTAAAGTCCCCGGTACTCTCCGTTGACGATCAGCTCGGCGTACTCCATATGCGTCCCGAAGTGGGCGTCGTAGGGCGTGTTCTCCGCCCCGAACCGGTTCCACAGCTCCGTGTTGAACTTGTCCCGCACCTTCGTGCCGTCGCTGTAGATCGCATAAAAGATCCACGAATCGGAGTTTCTCATGCCAAGGACGCTCTCCTTGTTCTTGTTGACTACCCCTGTGGACGTCACCGTGATCAGATTGACCCGGTACCCCTTCTTCGGGTAGGCCCGGGTCGTCTGCCCCCTCTCATGGGCCTCGAACGCGGAGGAGAAGACCCAGTCCTCCAGCCCGCACGCCTGATAGAAGGAGATGCTTCCCGCAAACACCGTATCCACATCCAGATCCGCGTCCGTCTCGATGCGCACCACCGGAAGCCCGGTGAACACGACCTTCACCTCCGCGCAGGCCGACCGCTCCTCGCTCCACGCAAGAAAAAGGACCTGTCTGCCGGAAGCGACGGTCTCCTGCTTGTCCAGAAGGGTATAGTCCTCAAGGGGCAGGATCTGGAGTTCGCCGCCCGCGTCCGTGAACGAGCCGGACTCCCACTGAGTCCCGTCCATATCCACCGGCAGGTAGAAAACCCCGCTCTCCCGGTCGCAGGCCAGCTCCTCTCCCCGGAAACAGAGCCGGACTCCGGAAGCGTCCAGCGTCTTTGCGAGTCTTTTGTACAGCGTCTTCGCCTGACCGACCTCTCCCGCGAGAGAACCCGCCGTCAGGCTCTGCGCCGTCCCGCCGCCGCCCGTATCCTGCGCGAAAAAAAAGAGGGAGCCAATGAATAACAGCACGCTGAACAACAGCGCCAGCTTTTTTACCACTCTGTCTCTCCTGTCTGTTTTACAAATCAAAATTCCGCCGGGTATGTCCGGCTATTATTTTTCCCATTATACCAGTTTTCTTCCGGATACGCAACTTTACATTTTCCGGCATTGATGGTACTGTTATAGGAAAGCTGATAAGGAGATAGACTTTATGAAAAAACGTTTATTGCTGACGGCCGCGCTGTCTCTTGCCCTCCTGTCCGCAGGCTGCGGCGGCTCCTCCACAGACGCCCCCGGAGCCGTGGACATTTCCGCCCCGCAGGACGGCGGGACGGCGCAGGAGGAGGAACTGCCCGAGACCGAAAACTGGGGCTCCGCCCCCGATTATAAAAGCACGCTGATCACGACCACCTCCATCCGCTATCTGTCAGTGACGGCGGGCGCGTCCGCCGACCAGATCCAGATGACGTGGTTTTCCCCCTCCGAGACGGCGGGGCAGGTCTTTTTGACCTCCCCGGACGACACGGAGTTTGCGGACGCCACGCTTTTCGACGCCTCCGTCTCCCCCTCTGAGGAGATCAGCGGCTACTATATCAACCGCGCCACCGTCACCGGCCTGACTCCGGGGACCGAATATCTCTACCGGGTCGGCGGCGGGGAGGATCTGTCTCCGGCCTACACCTACACGGCCCCGGAGGACTCCGATTCCTTCCGCTTCACGGCCGTGGGCGACCCGCAGCTCGGCAAGCCGGCCGACCGGCTGGACACTCAGAAAAATACGTGGCACAAGGTGCTCAACAAGATCCACTATCATTTCCCGGACACGAGCCTTCTCGTATCGCTTGGGGATCAGGTCAACGATTACGATGACACGGAGCAGTACAACGCCTTTCTCAACCAGGGCGTCCTCTACAATCTGGCTTTAGCCCCGGTCAAGGGAAACCACGACGCCGGGAACCACGCCTACTCCGAGCATTTCACGCTTCCGAACCAGTCCTCCCTGGGCGTCTGCGACGACGAGGGGGACGGCGACTACTGGTTTGTCCGCGGAAACGCCCTGTTTCTCGTGCTGGACGTGATCGACTCCTCCCGCTGGGCGGAGCACGCCGAATTCATCGCGGCGGCCTGCGAGGCCAATCCGGACGCGCGCTGGCGGATCGTGTTCTCCCATTACTCTCCGTACAATTCCTATGAGTCGTATCTGGAGAACGCGCAGAACCTCCGGCCCTACTATCTGGATTTTACCTCCGCCTACGACATCGACCTTGTCATGTGCGGCCACGACCACAGCTATATGCGTAGCCATTTTATCCAGGCCGACGGAAGCTATCTGGAGTACGAAAGCCCGGCCGTGGATCCGGAAGGCACCATGTACCTGACCTTAAGCTCCTCCAGCGGAAGCCTCTACCACAATCCCACTGCCCAGAATGAGGCGGCCGTGGCCAAGAAGGTAAAAGCTCCGCAGGTGACGGACGT